>JAYVMK010000180.1:0-27176 GCA_043758995.1 Lichenibacterium sp.
ACGACGTGAAGGAGACGCTCATGCCGGCGATCGGCGCCGCGAGGCCGTTCTTGAGGTCGTCGAACATCACGGCTGAATCGCTGCCGGCCGTCATGTTACGGATGACCCCGGCGATCGATCCGACGGTCTCGAGCAGGCCCCAGAAGGTGCCGAGCAAGCCGAGGAAGATCAGCAGTCCCGTCAGATAGCGGGCGATCTCGCGGGATTCGTCGAGGCGGGTGCCGACGGAATCCAGAATGGCGCGCAGCGTCACGGTCGAGATGGTCGGCGCGCCGTCGGTGCCGCGGTCGGCCAGGAAGGTCGCCACGGGGGCAAGCAGCACGGGCGGCTTGGCGGCAGGCGCCTGAGGATTGTTGACGCTGTTGGCCCAGCGGATCTCGGGGAACAGGCGGAACACCTGCCTCAGGCCGAGCACGATGCCGACCAGGAGAACGCCGAGGATCAGCCCGTTCAGCGGCGGATTGGCCATGAAGGCCCGGGCGATTTGCTGATTGAGGATCAGGGCGACGAAGCCCGTCAGGATCAGGAAGACCGCCATCCGCACCAGGAAGATCCGGGGAGAGGACAGGCGGAAAGGGTCGGTTCGGGTCGCCATGAAGAGGTGCCGCGGACAACGAGGTCGCTCGGGCGCGACGGGATCACGCCCGACTTAGCAGGTTTCGCGCTGCACCGCGAGTTGCGCCGGTCCTGGCCGGGTCTTGCGCGCTCGACGAGAAGGGGCTGCCGGTCCGCGTCACCTCACGCGACGCAGGATGTCGAGCAAAGCCCGATGCATATGCTCGTTGCCGGCGAGGATCGAGCCTGCGCCGATGAGGTCGTCGCCGCCATCGGCCGTCGAGATGAAACCGCCGGCCTCGCGCACCAGCAAGGCGCCGGCGGCCACGTCCCAGGACTTCACGCCCCGCTCCCAGTAACCGTCGCAGGAGCCCGCCGCCACATAGGCGAGGTCGAGCGCCGCGGCGCCGAAGCGGCGTAGCACGCCGGCGCGCGACATCACCTCGGCCATTTCGGCCTTGAAGCGCGGGTGCAGTTCGGCGCGGCCCAGCGCCGGGATGCCGCAACTGACGAGCGCCTCGGCGATGTCGCGACGAGCCGCGACGCGCAGGCGCCGGTTGTTAAGATAGGCGCCCTGGCCGCGCTCGGCGAAATACATGTCGTCGGTGGCGGGGTTGTAGACCACGCCCGCCACGAGATGGCCCTCGCGCTCGAGCCCCACCGAAATGGCGAAAACCGGGACGCCGTGCAGGAAGTTGGTGGTGCCGTCGAGTGGATCGATGTGCCAGGTGTGGCTCTGGTCTGTCCCGGGAACCGTGCCGCCTTCCTCCATGACGAAGCCATAGCCCGGCCGCGCTTTGGAGAGTTCCTCGAACAGGGTCTTCTCGGAGCGCTTGTCGGCCGCCGTCACGAAGTCGCCGGGTCCCTTGACGGACACCTGCAGGTTCTCGACTTCGCCGAGGTCGCGCTTCAGTCCGCGGCCGGCCTTGAGCACGGCGGCGGTCATGACGTTCATCAGGGCGGAGCGGATCATCGAAGGGCCTGCGACGGGAAGGAAAGGGGTGGCGCCTCGCGCCTCGTCTTTCGCAAGTGGACCGAAACAGCCGGAGGGGCAACCCTCGGCGGCGCAAGGCCGCCCGTCGCTCAGGCGAGGGCGCGGCTCCGATAGTGATAACGCGACAGTTCCGAGGTGAAGCCGAGCCGCCGGTAAAGCGCCAGCGCCGGCGGATTGTCGGCCATCACCTGAAGGCAGGCACCCGAGACGTCCTGGCGCTCCGATGCCCAGGCGAGGACGGCCGCGACGGCCCGGCGCGCGTATCCGCGACCGCGGTGCTCGGGTGCCGTCGCGACGCCGTTGAGGCAGACGAGGCCGTCCTTCACGGCGCCGAAGGCCTGGGCCGCCACGGTGCCATCCACCTCGACCGAAGCGAAGGCCGCCGGCACCGCCAGAGCGTCGAATATCCGGGCGCGGAGCGCGGTCCCTGCAGCGTCGAGCCCGCCCAGCCTCGCCGAGGTAGCGAGCCAGTGCTCGTCCGGACGGCCCTCGCTCAACGCCGCGCCCGTGGCCGTGTCGGGCGGGAGGTCCATTTGAGCCGCATGGAGCACCAGCGACTCGTGAAAAGGCGCTCCATACAGGCGCGCGTCGAGAACCGTATCGAGGCCCGGCTCCGGGCAGGCCGTCGACAGGCGGAAGACGGTGGGCAGACCCTCTGCAGCGTAGAGGGCCTCGCAGGCCGCGGCCTTGCGGGCGGGATCGCCCTGTGCCGCGACCACGACGCTGACCGAGTTGGCGCGGTTCGTATGGCCGCCGGCGAAGCGCAGAAGCCAGCCGTCCAGCGCCACGTTGCGCACTGCGGGCCAAGCCGCGTAGCAGGCTTCCTCGGCCCGCATCGCGAGATCGGATGATGACGCTTCAGAATGATAGAGGCTCATCAAGCGTGCTCAGTTCGACAGCGATTTGTGCAACTGGTCTTCGACCTTGACCTTGTCGGCCGGCGTCAGGCTCGCCAGAACGCCGTCGAGCCAGGGATCCGACACACCGGCGGCACGGGCCAGCAGGTGCCAGTGTGCCGCCTCGACGCTGTTCTTCGGCAGGCCGCGGCCCGCCGCATAGAGGCGCGCCAGGCGATTGGCCGCGACGGGATTGCCCTCGAAGGCCGCCATGCGGAAATAACGGGCGGCCCCGGCCTCGTCCTTGGGGATTCCCTCGCCGTTGAACAGCATGATGGCGTAATCGAGCTGCGCCGCCGGATGACGAGCGTCGGCGGCGGCTTTGAACAAAGCCGCCGCATGAGCGAGGTCTCGTGGCACGCCTTCACCGGACTTGTAGAGATTGCCCAGCGCATATTCGGCATCGATGTCGCCCAGATCCGCCGCCTTGCGGAAATAGCTGGCCGATTTGGCGAAGTCGCGAGTCTTGGCGTCCGTCTCGAGAGCCACGACGCCGAGATTGTACAGCGCGCCGGCGTGACCTTGCGCGGCCGCCTTCTCGAGATAGGGGATGGCGGCTTGAACATCCTTGGCTACACCGGTGCCGCGGAGCAGGGCGAGGCCATAGGCGAAGGAGCCCTCACGATTGCCGTGCTGGCTGGCAAGCTTGAACCAGCGATCCGCCTCCGCGGCATCCTCTTTCACCGCGAGGCCCTCACTATAGGACTCGCCGATCAGCGTCATGGCGGCCCCGTCCTGCGGGTTCTTGGCAAGACGCGACGTGGCTTCGGACAGCGCGGTGGCGAAGTAGCCGCGCTGGAAGGCGCCGAAGGCTCGGTCCGCCTCGTCGAGGTTGGGTTTCGTGGGCGCCTCGGCGGCGCTCGGGCTGGTCGGCGAGGGTAGAAAGCCGCCGTCGGTCTGCGGGCCAAGGGCAGGTGAGGGGGCGGCGGTCCCGAAACTGAAGGCTCCGGGCACCGTCGCGGCACCGAAAGGCAAGGGCAGCGTGCTGTTCGTTGGCCCGGATCCGGTGCCGGCGGCACCTGCGGGCAGGGCGCCCGATGCCAGGAGAGCGACGGCGGCCAGGAGCGCGTGACGGGCGGCGTGTGCGGCGAGGCGGCTCACGTCTCGGCCTCTTCGGCGGCGAGCGTCGCCTCGGCGCGGACCAGCGCCGCCTGGGCCTCCGCGACGGCCGGCCCCGGCCCACGCGGGTCGGCCCAGACGGCGTCGCCGAGCGCCACGAATTCCGCACCCGTCAGGGCCAGAGCTTCGACCTCGCCCAGCGATCGGGCAAAGCCCACGCAGGGGACGTTGAAAATCTCGGCCCACCAGGCCAGGGTCTCGCGCACCTCGTCCGAGGTGGGACCCTCGATGGCGAAGCCCGCGTCGCCGAACATGACGTAATCCGCTCCGGCCTCTCCGGCCCGCATGGCGTCGTCGCGCGAGCCGAGCGAGCCCACACCGGCGATCCGCTCGGGCTTCATGGCGTCGAGGGCTGCCGCGAGGGATTCGTCGGCGCCCGTCGCATGGACGCCATCGGCCCCGACATGAGCCACGAGGCGCGGGTCCTCGATCAGAAGTGCCGTACCGCCGTCCTGCACCGCGGGAGCCAGTTCCTTGATGATCGCCTTGCGGTCGCGCTCCGCCACGGAAGCGAGGCGCACCAGCAGGCAGGCGACATCGCCTGCGCCGAGCGCCGCCGAGATCCCGGCCGAGGCCTCGGCCGCTGAGGAGAGCGGCGCGGTGACGAGGAAAAGCCGGGTGCGAGGTTCGGACATCGAGCGATCAAGGTCGGAGGGAAGCTTGCCGCTTATCTGCACGGATTTCGGCAAAACCGCGACTCTCCTTCGGCTTCCGCCCCGACCCTTCCTCGTCGACGTTCCGGTGCCGCATCCCTCGGCAGACCGGCGGGGCGTGGTTGGCCGGGTCAGGCGGCAACGCCCGGAGACGCGAAACGCCGGCCAAGCCCTCGGGCCGCCGGCGTTCGATGAAGCGCGGGTTTTTCGTTCCGCGCGTCGTTCAGATTATTCGGCCGCCTGCTGCAGGGCGGTGTCGGTGGGCACCTCGGAGACCGTCTTCAGGATCTGCGAGGCGATCTGGTAGGGGTCCCCTTGGCTGTTGGGCCGGCGATCCTCGAGATAGCCCTTGTAGCCGTTGTTCACGAAGGAATGCGGCACCCGGATCGAGGCGCCACGGTCGGCAACGCCATACGAGAACTGGTGGATCGACGCCGTCTCGTGCTTGCCGGTCAGGCGCATGTGGTTGTCGGGTCCGTAGACCGCGATGTGATCCTCGCGGTTCTTCTCGAAGGCCTTCATCAGGCGTTCGAAATAGGCCTTGCCGCCCACGCTCCGCATATACTCGGTAGAGAAGTTGGCGTGCATCCCCGAGCCGTTCCAGTCGGTGTCACCGAGCGGCTTGCAGTGATATTCGACGTCGACTTCGTACTTCTCGCAGAGCCGCTGCAGGATGTAGCGGGCGACCCACATCTCGTCGGCGGCACGCTTGGAGCCCTTGCCGAAGATCTGGAACTCCCACTGGCCCTTGGCGACCTCGGCGTTGATGCCTTCGTGGTTGATGCCGGCGTCGAGGCAGAGGTCGAGGTGTTCCTCGACGATCTTCCGCGCCACCGAGCCGACGTTGGAATAGCCGACGCCGGTGTAATAGGGCCCCTGGGGAGCCGGATAACCGTTGTCGGGGAAGCCGAGCGGACGGCCGTTCTTGTAGAAGAAATATTCCTGCTCGAAGCCGAACCAAGCGCCCTCGTCGTCGAGGATCGTGGCGCGCTTGTTCGACGGATGCGGGGTTTTCCCGTCCGGCATCATGACCTCGCACATGACGAGGATGCCGTTCTTGCGGGTGCTGTCAGGGAAGTGGCTGACCGGCTTCAGCATGCAATCGGAGCTTCCGCCCTCGGCCTGCAGGGTCGACGATCCGTCGAAACCCCACATCGGGAGTTGCTCGAGCGTCGGAAAGCCGTCGAAATCCTTGAGCTGCGTCTTGCCGCGGAGATTCGGGACCGGCGTGTAGCCGTCCAGCCAGAGATATTCCAGCTTGTATTTCGTCATTGCGTTCCTCTCGTCGGTAGTGCGCGGCGGCGGCTGAGGCAGCCCGCCGAGGCGTTCGACCTCTTCTGGGCGGAGGACGCTAAGCATTCCCTATGCCAACCCGCGCGTCGCGAGAGTGGCTTGTGACGCCGGGGTGCCTGAGAGGGTCGGACGCCTCGAAAATATCAGCTCTGCTTAAGGATCAGGCAATCTGCCCGTCATTGACCGAAGATCGACCAGCTCATGCGCTTGGCGAGGTGCTCCAGGGCGATCCTGCCGAGGTGGGAATTGCCGGCGGCGTCGAGTCCCGGCGACCAAACCGCGATGGAGGCCACGCCGGGGGCCACGGCCATGATGCCGCCCCCGACGCCGCTTTTGCCCGGTAGTCCGACCCGGTAGGCGAACTCGCCCGAGCCGTCATAGTGGCCGCAGGTCAGCATCAGAGCGTTGATGCGCCGCGCCCGCTCGGTCGAGACCACGGTGTACCCCGTCTCGGGATCACGGCCCGAATGGGCCAGGAATTGTCCCGCGGTGGCGAGTTGCCGGCACGACATGGCGATGGCGCAATGGTGGAAATAGACGCCGAGCGTGAAGTCGACCGGGCCCTCGATGACGCCGAACGACCTCATGTAATTGGCCAGCGCCGTGTTGCGAAAGCCGGTGCGCTTCTCCGACGCCGCCACGGCGGCATCGATGGTGATGCCCGGATCCTTGGCGAGGGACTGCATGAAGCGCAGGATCTCGCCCAGCGACTCGCGGGGTTGGTGGCCCGAGACGATGACGTCGGTGACCGCGATCGCGCCGGCATTGATGAAGGGATTGCGTGGCACACCGCGTTCGAGCTCGAGTTGCACAATGGAGTTGAACGGGTTGCCCGAGGGCTCCCGCCCGACGCGGCGCCACAGCCGGTCGCCGATCATCCCCAGCGCCAGCGTCAGGGTGAAGACCTTGGAGATGCTCTGGATCGAGAACGGCACATCGGCATGCCCTGCAGCCGCCACCTCGCCGTCGGCGCCGATCACCGCGATGCCGAACTGGCCCGGATCGACCCGCGCCAGTTCCGGGATGTAATGCGCGACCTCGCCACGGTCGGGCCGCCGCGCCATCGCGTCGGCGATCTCCTCTACGACGGTGGTGAGGTCGGGCACGGCAGGTTCACCTCGGGCATGACGCGCCGGATGCGAATCGGCGGCCATGCTCGACCGCTGTGCTGCGCCGCGTCAATCCCGCTGTGTTCAGCGGAACTCAGCCGTCCTGGGCGATGAGCCAGCCGAGCAGCACGACCGTGATGAGGATCGACAAGGCCGGACCGAGGAGTGCCGTCATCCCATGCTCCCGTCGCTGGTCCCGAGACGATCATCCGTCTCGCGAGCGGCGTCGCGGATCCACCGCCCGGTGGGGGCATGGCGGCGGATCCGCGGTGCCGGTTCGGAAGGCAGTTCCGCGCCGACCACGCTTCTCTAGCGTGCGGGAATGGACAAGCTTCGGCTGAGCTGTTTCGCGAGCGTATCGGAGAAGGGCGATTCCGCGGCAGCCGTGGGCACACGGCTCGAACGCGATGGAGCTACTTGCCTCCGGTGAACCCGCTCTAGCGGCGCTTCAGGCGCAGACCCGGACCGTCGCCGTCATCGGGGAGAAACTTGACCCCACAGACCTCCAGCGCCGTCTGAATGGCGGCGCGGGCCGAATTCGACGCCGCCTGAGGCTGGCGCTCTTCGGCCCGCTGGACGGTGGAGACCGAGACGCGGGCGGCCGTGGAGAGATCGGTCATCGACCAATCGAGCATCGCACGGGCGCCTCGAATCTGTGACGGCGTTATGGTGTCTGACACGACGGCAAACTCCCAGGTCTGGCCGGGGTGCATGCACGTCCCCAGGACGGCGAACTCTCGCCGAGTCGCTCACTGGCCAGATGATAAACATCGGAACGATCCGGTCCAGCCTCTCCGCGCGACATGCATGCGTCTTCGCGCGAGCGGCCGTTCCACGAGGCGTATGAGACCATGATTCTGGGTCCCTGTAACCCTGGCACGAGCCGGCTTCTGCGAAGAACGTCTACCGTGTGGAGAGGACGGCGCCATTTCCAGGCGTTCAAGCTGTCCTGGCCGGCGGTCAAGCCCGTCATGAGATGTCGACCGAGATCATCTCGTGATCCGACAAGGGGTCTCCCGCGTCGTCGGCCGCCGCCCAGGTCAGCGGATGGCTGGTCTCGACGCCGCGCGTGAAGAACCAATCGATGCGCTTCACCCAGGGGACTCGTCGTCCGTCGGGGATCAGCCGACGCGTCTGGTCGGGAGTATTGCAGCGCAGCCAGTCGAAGCCGGCCTCCTGCATCGCGGCAAAGAGGGGTTCTCGCTCCTCGGGATGCTCGAACCAACCGAGGTCGGTTTCCGTATCGGGGTCGGGCAGTGCCGCGACGTTGAGATCGCCCGCCACCACGGCCGGTGCGCCCGGCGGCAGCGCCGCGATCAGGCGCTCCAGGGCGACGCGCCGCTCCTGAGGCGTCGAGCGGTTTTCGAGATGGACGCTGACGAGAATGACCGGCCCGCGTGCGAGATCGACGGTTGCGCCGATCGCCATGCGTCCGCCGAGCCTGCGGTGATGCCAGTCGAGGTCGAACCAGGCGCCGCCCTCGTCGAGCCTGACGACGAAAGGATCGCGGAACGGCAGCGCCGAGACGAGCCCGTTGCCGTGCAGGGCGCCATCATTGGCCCGCCCGGCAAACCGTTCCAACTCCCGCCCGATTCCGTGGCCGAGTTCGACGAATTCCACCCCGTAGGCATGACCCATGCCGAGGGCCGCCGCGAGATCGCGCGTCGTATGGCGGTTGCCGGACCGCGCCATGCCGAGATCCATCTCGGACATCAGCGCGACCGAGGCTTCGGCGCGCCGCAACAGCGCCGCCGAGGCCTCGACCCGTGTGCAGCGTTCGAGGTTCCAGGCGGCGACCCGAAGGCGCCGCGGGGGTTCGCCGCCGCTCCCGATCGGCTGGCGCGCCTCGATCAGGTGCAGGGCCGGAATGCGCGCCGCCAGCGCGTCATGACGGGACGGCGTGGCCTCGCCGGTACCGGCCTCGCCCAGCAGCGCGGGATCCGGCAGCGGCAGGTCGGCCACAACCCTGGTCACAAGGCCAGGCGTCACGGCGAGGCACACGTCAAGGCGGTCTCCACATCCTCTGCCATGACAGCGCCTTTAGCCGATTCGGGATCGGCGGGCATCCCTCGGCCCGTCTGGTGCGCTCTTGCGTGGGCCCGCCCCCCGATGCACTGTCCGGCTCCAACCCGCTCGGGGAAGCGGCGGGACCGGCGAGGATTGCTGAAGCCCGTCGTGCCGTGTCCTCGATCTTCGCCGAACGAGGCCGCCGTGATCGATCCCGCCACCCTGTCTTCCCTGCCGGCCTCGATCGGACGTCCCGCCTACGACCGCTCGGCCGTCACGGCCGGCATCGCCCATCTCAGCGTCGGCAATTTCCACCGCGCCCATCAGGCCGTCTACATCGACAAGGTGCTGGCGCTGCCGGGCCAGGAAGGCTGGGGCATCCTCGGCATCGGCCTCATGGATGTGGATGGCGAGCGCGCCAAGGCGGCAGCCCTGCAGGGGCAGAAGGGTCTCTACTCGCTCGTCGCCTATCCGCCCCAAGGCCAGCCCGAGATCTCGGTGATCGGCGCGATCGTCGATTACCTCCACGCGCCTGCGGATCCCGAGGCGGTGCTGGCCCGCCTTGCCGATCCCGCCATCCGCATCGTGACGCTGACGGTCACCGAGGGCGGCTACAACATCGACGCCCAGGGCCGCTTCAAGCTCGACGATCCGGCCGTCGCCAAGGATCTGGCCGGTGGTCTGCCGGCCACCTCCTTCGGCGTGATGGCCGAGGCGTTGCGCCGTCGCCGCGATGCCGGAACCACGCCCTTCACGGTGCTGAGTTGCGACAACCTCCGCCACAACGGCGGTGTCGTGAAGAACGCGCTGCTGAGCTTCGCCCGAGCCAAGGATCCGGCCCTGGCGGCGTGGATCGAGGCCAACGTGACCTTCCCGTCCTGCATGGTAGACCGCATTACGCCCGCGGTCGGCCCCGCCGACCGGGCGCGGCTGAACGCCGAGACAGGCCTCGACGACGCCGCTCCGATCTTCGCCGAGGACTTCATCCAGTGGGTCGTCGAGGACGACTTCTGCAACGGCCGCCCCGCACTCGAGAAGGTCGGTGTGGAGTTCACCGATGCGGTCGACGCCTATGAGCAGGTCAAGCTCAGGATGCTCAACGCCTCCCATTCGATGATGACCTTTCCGGGTATCCTGCTCGGGCATCGCTTCGTCCATCTGGCGATGCAGGATCCGCAGGTCGACGCTCTGCTCGAGCAATTCCTGTCCCGTGACGCCGGGCCCTTGCTCGATGCGCCGCCCTCGATGTCGGTCGGCCAGTACAAGGACCAGTTGCTGAGCCGCTACCGCAACCCTGCGATCGGCGACCAGTTGCTGCGCATCGCCAGCGACGGCGCCTCGAAGCTCCCGCAGTTCGTGCAGGACACGGCGCGGGAGATCGTGAAACGCGGCGGAGATCACCGCCGCATCGCCTTCCTGCTCGCCTGTTTCACCGAATATCTGCGCGGCGTCGACGACAAGGGCGAGGTCTTCCCGGTGATCGAGCCCATGGTGACGGAGGCCGACCGGGCCCTGGCGGCCGATCTCGATCCGAGCAAGGGCCTCGGCCTCGGCGCCTTCAAGGGTTGGGGCGTCCAGGACCACGCGGGCTTCGTCGCCGATTACGCAGCCTATCGCGGATCGATTCAGGCCCGGGGCGCGGCCGCGACGCTGAAGGATCTGCTCTCCGCCGTGTCGGCAGGCTAGGGGTCGAGGCCCGTCCGACGCGCTGTACCAAAGGCCCGCTTCGGCGAGACGAGCGCGACCGCGACGGTGAACGGCAGGCTGACCCGCAACGTGCCCCGGGCCACGCCCGCCAAGCCGTCGAGCGCGGTCGCAGCCTCGTCCACATCGGCACGGATGCGTAGCGCAGGGGGGCGCAGTGCCACGCCCGCATCGGTGAGGCGCAGGTGGCGCGTCGAGCGATCGACCAGCGCGGCGCCGACCTCACGCTCCAGCCGGATGAGCGAGTGGCTGACGCTGGACTTCTGCAGGGACAGCGCACGCGCTGCCGCCGATACGCCCAGGAGGTCGGCGATACGAGAGAAGGCGACAAGAGGTGGGCCGTCGGGTGCCGCTATTGGCATGATGCGGCAGGCGCGTTCAGCCCGTGGAGGGCGCCACCGCGCCACCGATGACTTCGCTCGCCCGAGAACAGGTGTGGGAAACGGGAGGAGTGCGCCGGAAGCTGCCGTTGGCGCCTCGGGACATCGTTTTGTGGGTACTCGATCCGACAGCCGTCAAAACACGGCGTGGTCTCCACGCTCGACCACCGTTTCACCTCGAATCAGACGCGCGTAATGGTCGAACAGCGTTTCGGTCCCCGTGGATGGCGTGGCCTGCGCGTCGTAGCGCGCTGTCGCCGGATCCCAGACGAGCATGGACTCGGTCGCGTAGTAGCGGCCGATCCGAGCGAGTTCGGCCTTGGCGGCCAGCGCCGGGAACACCCTCCCGATCGTCGCCAGCGCGGCGACGATCACGTCGAGTAGCATCACCGGCACATGGGTGAACCGGGGCTCGCGCCCGAGCAGCGCGAACAGCCGCTCGCCCTGCGCTTTCGGCGTGATCGCCTCGCCGGGCCCGCCGATCGGGATGACGCGGTTGCGCCGGCCCTCGTTGTCGATGCAATCGGCCAGGAAGGTGCCGAGGTCGTCGTCGCTGATGGGCTTGCAGGCCGTGAGGGCGCCGTCGCCAAACACCAGGAACGGCTTGCCGCGTCGTAATCGATCGAGCTGGCCGGATAGCGATTTGAAGAAGGCCGTCGGCCGCACGATGGTGTAGTCGAGCCCCGACCGGATCAGCACCGATTCGAAGGCCAGTTTGGCCTGCTGGAAGGCAAGGATCGGCTTTTGGACGCACATCGCCGAAAGAACGACGAAATGGTTCACGCCTGCTGCTTGGCTCGCGCTCAAGGCGTCGACATGCGCCTGATGGTCGATGGCCCAGGCGTCCGACGGCAAGCCGGTGCGTGAGGCCAGACACGAGACCAGAACGTCGAACCGCTCGCCGCGGAATCCGTCGCGAGCCAGCGACGATGGATCGGTCACGTCCCCGAACCGCACTGTCGCGCCCGCGAGTGCTCGGGCACGATCGTCCCGCTTCGCCGGCCCGGCGCTGTCTCTGACGAAGCAGACAACTTCGTGACCGCGCGACACCAGCGCCCGAACGGTGGCTCGCCCGATGGTGCCGGTGCCGCCGAGAACCAGAATGCGTCGTCTCATGGTAGACGTCAGATCCGCGATTACGGGCGATTTGTCCTGGCGGACAGAATACCTGGCCGAACGATAGTCGCTGGTGATGCCGCGTCAAACCCATTCGGTCTGTACCCCGGGCTCGTGGATCCGAGCCTTCAGGAATGCTTTATTCGCGAGGACTGAGGACTTGGCGCGAGAATAAACCAAACCGTGGAGCAGTGCTTTTGAGAGACACCCTGGTCGAACCGAACTCGTTCGCCTCGTTCTATCGCTATGTCGACCCGAGGCAGAGTCGATTGACAACGCGATCGGCGGCAGGTGGCACTCTGTCCATCCACCACGGGAATCCACGAAATCGCTCCGGGCCGAAATTCGTCCACACGGCCTAACGTGTCGGAACCACGAAGCTTCGAACGGCGCCTGCGTCCGCTCCCGACTTGTCCTGTCCGGAACTGGCCTCTTCCCTCTACCATCCGCTTCGTCAGGTTTGCGCAGTCGAACCGACTGGGTTCACTCCCTCTATTCCAGACCTCTCCACCGCCTCGCCAGTCTCGCATTGGACCATGTAAAACGAATTTGCTAACTCGTTGCTAGGGATGGTCGGGGATCGGCATGGATGACGTGGCCGGCGAGCGGGACAGGGTGGGGGAGCCGGTGGAGCGGCCGACCCGCACCGCGAGCCTGACCGCGGCCATCCGGGCCGCTCGGGTCGAGGTCGCGGATCGGGCCCAGGCGCTGGGCGACTTGCGCGACGCCGAATTGGCGCGGCTCGAACTGCTGCGCGAGATGATCGAACCGGTGCTCGCCGAAGTGCCGCCCGAGGTCGACATCTTCGACGCCGGACTCGTGCCGGGCGAACATCCGCGCCTCTTCATCGACATGGTGGCCTTCGTCGAGATGGCGCGCGACCGACGCACCTACCGCCTGGTGCAGGACCGCCGCCATATCCGCGCCGTGCTGCACGAATGCGAGGGCGTCACCGCCATGGTGGGTGCCATCACGGCCTATATCGCGCGCCGTCTGGTCGAGCGCGAACAATTGCTCTCTTCGCTCGGCCGAGATCCGCCGACGCTCGATCCGACTCCGGCCGCCGGTCCCGTCAAGGAACCGGCCGAGATGCCGGTCCCGCGAAGACCGGCGCAGGTGATCTTCGCATCGCTGCGCTTCGCCGTGGATGGGCTGGGGCTCGCAACGCTGGGCGCCCTTCTCTGGCTGGGCCTTCACTTGGCCCATGGGCACATGGCGGCCTGGTGAGACGCTGCAGATTACTCCGCTCGAGACAATCAGGACCCACACCTTAACCCATAGTTCTCATTCGAGAGCGCATTCTTGTGAGAAGGCGCCCGGGTTGCGGAGCGTGCTGACGCATGGCGACGAGGCAGGTCGGGGGATGGTCCGCGCCTGTCGAGGCGCACTATCTCGCGAGGAGGTGCCAATGCTGCTCGGTCGCAAAGTCGCCGTCGTCCTCCCCGCCTATAATGCGCAGAGGACGCTCCAGCGCACCTTCGATGAGATCCCGCAGGACGTCGTCGACGACGTCATCCTGACCGACGATGCCAGCTCGGACGATACGGTCGAACTCGCCAGAGAGTTGGGGATCTTCACGATCCAGCATGACCATAACCGCGGCTACGGCGGCAACCAGAAGACCTGCTACACGGCGGCCCTGGAGCGCGGCGCCGATATCGTCGTCATGCTCCATCCCGACTACCAATATTCGCCGAAGCTCGTGACCGCCATGGCGTCGATGATCGCGTCCGACGAATACGACGTGATCCTCGCGTCGCGGATCTTGGGCGGTGGGGCATTGACGGGCGGGATGCCGCTTTACAAGTACATCGCCAATCGCGGGCTCACGGCCATCCAGAACTGCATGGCGGGACAGAAGCTGTCAGAGTATCACAGCGGCTACCGTGCCTGGAGCAGGCGCGTTCTCGAACGTCTGCCACTGTCCCGTTGCTCGGACGACTTCGTGTTCGACAACCAGATGCTGGCGCAGACCATCCACTTCGGGTTCAGGATCGGGGAAATCTCCTGTCCGACGCGCTACTTTCCGGAAGCGTCGTCGATCAACTTCAGGCGGAGCGTCATCTACGGCAGCGGCGTGCTTCGCACCTCCTGTGCACTTCTCGGCCAACGCACGGGCCTGCACAGGTCGGCCCTCTTCGAGGACGTGGGTCAGACCTCCCGTATCGTCGAGACGAAGACCGTAGCGACCCGCCTCGCTGCATGACCGAGACGATGGTCCGGACGGTCGACGGCCTGACGGCAGTGCCTTCGCGGTCTGCACCGAGCGTGGTCCCGCCACCGGCCATCAGTCGGCTTACGAAAGTCGTCGTGTCGGCCCTGTTCGCCGTTGCGATCGTGGTGGCAACGGCCGAGGCGATGAGCGCTGTGGGCTCCGATCCCGCGCGCCCGGAGATCGTCGATTTCCACCCTTTCTATCTCGCCGGCAGGACGGTGTGGGACGGGTACTTCGCCAGGAGCTACGACCTGCCCTTCATGCAGGCGCTGCAGCGGTCCTTCGGGGGCGGGAAGGACGTCTTCATGCCCTTCGTCTACCCACCCCTGTACGGGCTCCTGATGGCGCCACTGGCGCTGCTTCCGGTCGGGCTCGCCTTCCCGGTCTTCACCATCGGAACCTTCTTCCTCTACCTTTTCGTCATGCGGCGGCTCGCCGGAGCCTGGTTCTGGCATGCCGTGCTGGCCGTCAGTCCTGTTCTGCTGATCGACATCCGCATCGGACAGAACGGCTTCCTGACGGCCGGCCTCGCCGGTCTCGCGGCCGAACTGGCCCTGCGGCGCCAGGGGGCAAGCGCTGGTCTTGCCGCAGCCGCGCTGGCCTTCAAGCCGCAGATGGCCACGATGCTGCCGATGCTCTTCGCGCTGCGGCGGGACTGGCGCGCCCTTTGGGTGGCCGCCGCGGCAGCCCTGCTGCTGACGGGATCCGCCGTCCTGATTCTGGGCCGCGACACCGTTCCGGCCTTCCTGTCGGCCACCTCCGCCATGACGAAGATCATGGCGGCCGGTGTTATCCCCCTCCACCGCATGACCTCCGTCCATGCCTTCCTGCTCAGCCTCGGAATACCGGCCGGTCCTGCCCTGGCGGTTCACGGCCTCGTCGCCGTGGCGGTCGTTGTCGCCGCGACCTTGACGGCCTACCGGCTCGGCATCGATCGGTCGCCGAAGGCTCCCGCGGACCACCGGGCCGCCGCGGGCGTCATGCTGATGGCGACCGTTTTCGTAAGCCCCTACTTCTTTGACTACGACCTGACGATCTTCGGGACCGGCCTCGCACTGGCGCTGCCGGGGATCGCGCGGCGGCTTCCGCCCTCCGGCCTCGTCGCTCTGTTGATCGGCATCGGCGTGATCGGGTCGGTGGACCTCGTGAGCAATATGCTGGTCGGCCGAGGCATGATGACGGGGCTGTCGCTGGTCGCGCCCGCTCTCCTGGTGTGCTTCGGGATCATCCTCCACGCGCTCGGCGAGGCTTGGACGCTTCGGCGTGGCACGCCGACCTCTCCCGCTTTGGCCGCATCGGCTCGTACGGAGATTTAACATTGCCCGGGCATTCTGCGGCATCGGCAGAAGAAGCGGCGCTCGTGTCGCCGGAAGGGGCAGCATGACATCCGCACCGAGCCGCGCTGCCGTGCCATCCGGCATCGACGAGATCTCCCCGGCAGCCCCCGGAGCATCGTCCGAAAACCTGCCATCCGATCGGCGGCGCGACGCCGAACTCGCCGTCCGGCAGGAGAACGACCGCGACTACGACGCCACCGCGGCGCTGGCCGACGCGGGATTCGAAGTCGCTTCGGGATATTTCCGGCCCGAGGTCCTGCGCTGGCTCTACGAGACGGCCTTCACCGACGGGACGACGGTGCTGGCGCTGTGGTGCGGCGACAGCAAGGTCGGACAGGTCGCCCTGCTGCATCAGTCGGTCGTGGTCGCGGGCAGGGCCGAGCCGGCCGTCGCGCTCGCCGATCTCTTCATCCTCAAGGCCCACCGCTCCCTGGCCGCCATCGCGGCGCTCTACGGCGCCGTGCAGCGGTTTTGCAAGCAGGGTGGAATTCGCTTCATCCTCGCCATGCCGAACGGCAAAGCCGCCGGGGTGAACCTTCGCTTTCTGAAGATGGTCGAGGTCGCCAAGCTCGATATCCGGGTCGGCATCGCGGGGCTGCCCCGACCCTGGCACCGGATCGCGAGCCAAGACGTGGCGGATCTCGATGCCGCACGCGGGCGCGACATCCTCGACGACTTTTGCGGCGGGCAGGGGGACGGGCTGTTGTGGACGGGCGAGCGACTCTGGGCCCGGCTGCAGAAGCCTGGCAGCCGCTACGCCATCCACGCCGGGCGCGACGGTCTCCTGATCTCGACGCCCCGCGTGCAGGGTCGATTGCCCCACACGATGCTCTGCGGCTTCTTCGTTCGGCCCGGGGCGCGGCTCCATCGGGGTGCCGTCGCGGCGCTGGTGTCGGCCGCCTGCCGGCATCATCGCCGGCCGCTGTTCGTCTATAGCGGGATCAACGAGGCCCTGCCGCTTCCGGGCCTGCCGCTGCCCGAAAGGCTGCGTCCATCGCCCATGGTTCTGCAATGTCGCGACCTCGCCACGGAAGGCCCGCGGCTGGCCCTCTCACGCTTCGAGACGCTGGACTTCGACTTCGCCTGACGCCTTCCGAAGAAAGGGACATCAGAGCGGCACAGGCCCGAGGTCGCCGATGCCGTCGCGCCCCTGAAGTAGGCCGCGCCGCGTCGCCGTGATGGTGAAGCCGCCGTCGCGCGGCTCGAAGCGGTAGAGGTGATAGGCGGCGAGGTGTCCGTGGGTGCCGGGCACGGCCGAGCAGGACGGCACTCCGACGACCGGTACCGGACCGTGTGGCCCGGGCAGGTGCGCCACCGAAGTACGGTGGTTGTGGCCATGGATCACGAGTTCGGCGCCGTGCCGGGCGATGACGCTCTCGAAGGCGCCCGCGTCGCGCAGGCCGCGCCCGCGTTTGGCGCCGGTGACATGCGGCGGGTGGTGGATCAGGACGACGCGCACCAGCCTTTCCGCTGCGGCGGCGTCGAGAAGCCGCGCTAAGCCGTCGCGCTGCGCGTGCCCGAGCGAGCCCGAGGCCAGCAGTGGCGCCGTGGGGATGGCGGAGGTCAGGCCGATCAACGCGAGCGGGCCGCGCCGGCGCAGATAGGGGAAGGCGAAGGGCATGCCGTCCACCGTGCCGGCTTCGGCTACCCAGGGCGCGAAGGTCGAGGCGAGATGCGGTAACGAGGAGCGCACATAGGCGTCGTGATTGCCGGGGACGAAGCTCACGTCCCCCGCCGTGCCGAGGCTCTCCAGCCAAGAGCGAGCGAAGGGAAATTCGCTCGGCAGTCCGAGGTTGAGGATGTCCCCTGTCATGGCGACGTGGTCGGGCCCCTGGGCCTTGAGATCGTCCACGAGAGCGGATAGCACCGCCATGTCGTGCAGGCGGCCGCGCCGACCCCAGTTGACGTAACCGGTGAGGCGCTTGCCCATCAGGTCGCGCGTGCGCGGACGGGGCAGGGGGCCGATATGGGCATCGGACAGATGGGCGAGAATGTAGCTCACCGCCATCCTGTCGCCCGGCCCTGGCGGCGCGTCAAGGCGCCAAGCCCCGGCCCTGGTGGGGCGAGGCACGATGGTCCAGGATCCAGGCCGTCGAAATACAGGGATGGGCTAATGGCTTGGAGCGTGCGGCTGCCGCCGGCGGTGCAGAAGGTGATGCCGCGGCTGATTCACGCCAGCGCCCGGTTCACCCGCCCCCTGACCTTGGGCGTTCGTGCCGTGCTGCTCCGCGAGGGTCCGAACGGCACGGAAGTCTTCCTGGTGCGCCATTCCTACGTGCCGGGTTGGCATCTGCCGGGGGGCGCCGTGGAGGCGCGCGAGACGGTCGGCGACGCCGTCATCCGCGAGGTGCGCGAGGAATGCGCCATCGCCATCGAAGGACGGCCCGATCTCTTCGGCCTGTACTTCAACCGGGCGGTCTCGGCGCGCGACCATGTGGCCGTGTTCCGCGTCCGGGAGTTTCGAGTGATGGAGCGCCGCGCCGCCGATTGGGAAATCGTCGAGGCCGGGTTTTATCCGGTCTCGGCCCTTCCCGAGGGCATTACCGGGGCCGCGCGGGCCCGGCTGGCCGAGATGCTGGACGGGCGGACGCCCAGCGCCGACTGGTGAACGCGCCTGGCTCGACGGGTTGGGCGATGCGAGTATAAGCGACGCATGACCGAACCCTCCCTCAGCCTGTCCGTCCATGTGGTCCGGGAAGCCGCGAGCGACGCCCCGCTCGTCGAGCGTCTGGCCGAGCGGGCTTTCGGGCCGGGGCGCTTCGCCCGCACCGCCTATCGGCTGCGCGAGGTCGCCGATCCCGATTGGGATCTCTGCTTCGTGGCGCGCGTGTCGACGCTTCTGGTCGGTGCCAACCGCATGACGCCGCTCAGCATCGGCGCCACGCCGGCGCTGATGCTGGGACCGCTCACGGTAGATCCTGCGTTCCGCGGCCGCGGCATCGCGGCCGGACTGGTGACCCGGTCGCTCGATGCGGCGCGGGAGGCTGGTCACCGGCTGGTGCTGCTGGTCGGCGACGAGCCCTATTATCGCCGCTTCGGCTTCTCGCGCGTGCCGCCCGGCCGGCTGCAGATGCCCGGGCCCGTGGATGCCGCCCGGGTGCTGTGGTGCGACCTCGTCCCCGGCGCATCGGACGGAGCGTCGGGGCGGGTCGGGGCGACACGGGCCGGCGTAGCCGCCCGCTGAACCATCGCCCGCGCTCGCCGTTGGTGCCCTACCGCGACGGCAGGGGCGTGGCCGTCGAGGCTTTCGGGCCCGCGACCCGGCGCCTTTGCCCAACCCGAGCAAGGCCACCAAGATGGCGACGCTCAAGGTTCACTATGGGGCATGGGTCCTCGTCGGCGACGGCAAGAAGGCGCTGTTGCTGCACAACGAGGGCGATAACGAGATCCTCGACCTGCGCCGCCTCGACGTCGAACAGCCGGTGAACCCCGCCACTCGGGATCAGGGCTCGGACGCGCCCGGCCGCGGCTAGTCTCCCGCCGGCGTTCCCGGATCCGGAATCAAGGGCGGAACCGATTTCCACCAGTTCGAGGAAGACCGGTTCGCCGCTCATGTGGCGAAGCGCATCAGTGCCGCCGCGCATGACAACGGTTTCAAGGAGATCGTCATCGTGGCGCCGCCGAAATGCCTGGCCGAAATCCGCCGCGACCTTTCTGCCGAGCCCAGACCCGCGTCGTCTGCGAGATCGCCAAGGACTATACCCACCACCCGATCCCTGACATCGAGAAACTTCTGGCGTCGCACGCGATCTGATGTGCGCAACGGGGGCCTGACTCGTGCACCGCGCTCAGCTCCCTCCAACACGCTTTGCGCGGTCCCGCTCTTCCGTAGTCGGGGGGAGGATCACGGAGAGCGCCGTGCCCGGCTTGACTCCGCGGGTTCGATGACGCCGCCGCGCGTCGGAATCGGTGACATGGCCTCGAAGACGCCATCGCGGCGCACCAGAGCGTGGAACAGCCCCGCCGCGATATGCACGAGGATCAGGGCGAAGAACGCGAAGGCCAGAGCGCGGTGAGCGTTCCAGAGCAGCGTATGCAGTCCGTCGTTCTGGGGCAGGATGGCAGGCAACGTCACGCCCAGGATCTCGACCGGATAGGCGGCCGCCGACAGCATGCCCCAGCCGATCAGCGACATGGCGAACATCAGCGCGTAGAGCGCGTAATGCGACAGTTCGGCCCCGAGCTTCATCGGGGCCGGCAGATCGCGCGGCAGCCCCGGTGTGCCGAGACGCAGCCGCACGACGAGGCGCACGAGTGCCAGGATCAGGATGGCGATGCCGAGCGGCTTGTGGATCGAGACCAAGGTCAGGTAGTCGGGCCGGATCGTCGACACCATGCCGACCCCGATGAACAGCATCGCCAGGATGGCCACGGCCATGGACCAGTGCAGGACGCGCTGGACCGGCTTGAAACGCTGGGCCTCGCTCATGGATGGGCTCCCGCCGCAGCGTTGCGGGGATAGTCGGCGGCCTCGGCGGTGCGGCTGTTGTAGGAGACCGAATAGGCGGCCGAGCGCGCCGCCGGGAAGGGATCGTCCGAGGTCCGCATGCCGCCGGGCAGTACGGTCGGGTCGTAGTTGATCTCGCGGCATGGACCATCGGCCTCGGGCACGACCCGCTCGGCCGTCAGCGTGCCGGCATCGACGGTGCGGCGCCCCTCCGGCCAGGCCTTGCTGGGATCGGCCGTGGGATCGCCCGGATCGGCCATGGTGACGATCAGGTCCCAGCGCTGCGGCCCCGAGGCGACGCGCGTGGCGATGTCACGTTCGAGATAATCGGGGCCGCGCGCCTTCAACGCGTCCGCCGAGAGATTTTCGGGCGGGGCGGCGGGTACGAAGGACCAGCGCACGGCGTGATCGGCACCGGACGCGTCGGTGAAGAAAAAGCTGTTGAGGCTGTTGAAGCGATCCTCGGCGTAGCTCGCCGTGTAAGGCGCGCTCTGAGCCCAGGCGCCGAAGGCCCCGATCTCGGGATGCGCCGCCGCGAACTCCTTCATGGCGTTGGGATCATCCTTGCGGCCCGAGGCGACGAGCAGGTCGTAGAAGGCCTGCGGGGTCGAGACGGGGAAGAACGGAGGGCTGATCATCGCCGAACGCCACTGCTGGCCCTGCGGCGGCGTGATCTCGACGCTGAGGCCGCGCACCCGCACCTCGCTGTCCGGCGTGGTCGGGCTGGGCGTGCCGAGGTTGAAGCGACCTACGACCGGATAGGTCCCCTTGGCGAGGACCTGCGCCGTCGACAGGGCCGAGCCCGCTCCACTGGCGGTAAAGGAGCCGAGGAAGCAGACGCCCTTGGCGTGATTGCGCCGGTAGCCCGGCACCGGGCCGCTGGGCGGGGCCAAAGCACCGACGAGCATGCTCGGCGTCAGGCGTTCGGGCGTGAGAAACCCGCCCGTATAGGCGAAAGCCGCGGCGCTTCCCGCGACCACCGCGCCGATCAGGGCCAGGGATCCGATCTGGCCGCCGAGAGAAGAGGAGCGTTGCACGGCGTCGATGACCTCGTCAGTCGATGGCAGCGGATCTGTGCGGGACCTGCGCGGATCCCGTGTCGGCTCCGTTCCCTGCTCAGGGAGGCAGATGATTCCCATCACAAGTTAAGCTGACGAAGCGGGAGATCGGAGTCAAACGATCGCCCGAGTCAGGGCAGAGCCGTCGCCGCAATACTCGCCTCGAGCAGCGCCGTTCGCGTGGCCTCGTCCTGAGGGAATCCAGCGTCCCGGTAAGCGGCGCGAAACCGGGCCAAGGCTTCGCCGACCGCGGGTCCCCTGAGGCCGCGGGGCAGGAGATCCCGGCCCGAATAGGGCATCGGCGGCACGGGTTCGGTGTCGAGCCCCTGAAGGGCTTCGCCCCAGCCCGGCCCGTCTCCGGCTTCGGCCTGGGCCAACCGGATCGCATCGCGGGCCACATCGCGGCCCTGCGTGAACAGGAGGTCGCGGATGCCGTGCCGGTCCGGCGGGCCGGACAGAGCAGAGGCGGCCGAGACCGCCGCCAGCATCCGGTCCCTCTCGGCATTGGAGAGCCGCAATCCGTCGCGCAGCCGCTCGACGTCGGCCGGTTCGCGCGCCGCAAGCGACAGGAGCCGCAGCACCGGGTCGGCCTCGCCCGCCGCCACGAGCCGCCCCATGCGGGCGACATCGGCCGGGCCTTTCAGGATCTGCTCCAGAAGACCCGCACCATCCAGCGTCTCCAGAACCGCGACGACGCCGGACGCCGAGAGCAGCTTCAGCACTTCGGCCCGCACGCGCTCGCGTGACAGGCGGTCGAGCCCTTCGCGCCCCGCGATGGAGGCTCTCAGCCCTTCGGCGTCGAGCGGGCCGAGGCCATAGGTGGCGTGGAAGCGGAAGAAGCGCAGGATGCGAAGGTAATCCTCGCGGATCCGCGTCGCGGCATCGCCGATGAAGCGCAGGCGTCCCGCCGCGAGATCCGCGACGCCGCCCGTCGTATCGTGCAGTTTGCCGTCGCGCCCGGCCGAGAGGGCATTGACGGTGAAGTCTCGGCGCTCCGCATCGCGGGCGAAGTCGCGGCCGAACTTCACCACCGCATGGCGCCCGTCGGTCTCGATGTCCTCGCGCAGCGTCGTGACCTCGACCGGGAGGCCGGAGCTCAACAGCGTCACGGTGCCATGGTCGATGCCGGTCGGGATGGCCCGGATCCGGGCCGCCTTGGCGCGGGCCATGACGACGGCGGGCAGGGCCGTGGTGGCGACGTCGATGTCGCCGGGCGGCAGGCCGAGCAAGGCATTGCGCACCGCGCCGCCGACGAGGCGCGCCTCTTCGCCGTCCTGGTCGAGGAGGGCGAGCACGCGCAGAAGCCGCGGATCGCCGAGCAGCGGCGCGCCGTCGATCCGCCCGTCGGCGCCGAAGTGGAGCGGACGCGTCATCGGGACGGCGTCGCCGGAGAGGGGAGCAGCATCACGATCTTGTGGTCCGGGTGAGCCGAAGGGACGAGCGTCACTTGGTCATAGGCCAGGATGCCGTCCTGAGGATGGCGGAAGCGCCGGGCGCCACCCTCCCGCGTCGCGACGGCATGGCCGTCCCACAGACGGGCGAAGTCTTGGCTGTCGGTGCGCAGTTCCGCTACCAGGGCGGCCAGCGCGGGATCCTCCGGTGCGCGCGCCGTATCGGCACGGAATTCGGCGATGACCCGGCGGGCGCGTTCCTCCCAGTCGAGAATGAAGTCGCGGGCCGCGGGCTGTCGGAACACGAAGCCGAGCAGGCTCGGCTCGCCGCCGCCGAGCCAGGCACCGAAGAGATGCGCTGCCGCCGCGTTCCAGGCGCGGGCGGTCCACAGGCGGTCGAGCAGGTAGGTGGGCGCCGTCACGGCCTCGACGGCGGCGGCGAGCTCCGGCGGGACCGGCTCGGGGGCGGGTGGAGCGCCGGGCAGGGGATCGCGCTGCAAGGCCAAGTCGAACAGATAGGCGCGCTCGGCCGGCGTCATCTTGAGCGCCTGGGCGAGGCGTCCCAGCGCCTGGGCCGAGAGCGCGATATCGCGCCCCTGTTCGATCCAGCTGTACCAATCGGTCGAGATCCCGCAGGCGAGCGCCACTTCCTCGCGGCGCAGCCCGGGCGTGCGCCGTCGACCGCCCGCCCCGGGAGGCAGGGCCTCGCGGCGGGACCGCACGAAGGCGCCGAGCAGGCGGCGCCGTTCGGCCGGGAGCAACATTCGAATCCCCGCACAGGACAGCTTCGTCGAGCCCTCTTCGCAAGCGCCGCGCCGGGGGTCAAACCAGACCTCGCCCTTCCGCTCGCCCGGAGGTAGGTGCCGCGATCCCAGGATAAACTTGCGCCTCGCCGCGCAGGGCGGGGCGCGGCACAACCCAGGACGGCGAGCGTTTCCGATGTGGTGGATGAGCACCGGCGGGACGCTCCGAGACAGGAGAAGGACGATCGTGGACGCGACGCAGAACCAATTCACGGCGCATCATTATGCCCCCCGCGCTCAGGCCTATGTGGAGAGCCGGGATCACAGCGAAGGTGCCGACCTCGACCAGATGGAAGCCGTGCTCCGCGCCGCCGATGCCGGCGCCTGGCGGGTGCTCGATCTCGGCTGCGGCGGTGGTCATGTCAGCTACCGCGCCGCTCCGCATGTCGCCGCCGTGGTGGCCTGCGACGTGACGCCGACCATGCTCGAGGCCGTGGCCCGCACGGCCGCCGCTAAGGGCCTCGCCAATGTCACGACCCGGCAGGCCGCCGCCGAGCGCCTGCCCTTCGCGGATGGGGAGTTCGACGCCGTCCTGTGCCGTTTCACGGCGCACCACTGGGCCGAGGTCGAGCGCGGCCTCGCCGAGGCGAGGCGCGTGCTGAAGCCCGGCGGGCTCGCGTTGTTCATGGATTGCGTAGCGCCCCCGGATCGCGCCGCCGACACCCATCTGCAGACGGTGGAATTGCTCCGCGACGCCTCGCATGTGCGCGACTACAGCGTCGTCGAATGGCGGGCCATGCTGGCTGGGGCGGGCTTCGCGGTCGACAGCGTGACGCCGCGCAAACTCCGCATGACCTTCGCCACCTGGGCCGCCCGCACCGGCGTCAAGCCCGAGACCGCGGCGGCGATCCGGGCCCTTCAGGAGGGCGCCTCGGTGGCGGTGCGGTCCCATTTCGCCATCGGCCCCGACGGCAGCTTCGACCTCGACACCGCCACCCTGGTGGCCCGGGCGGTGTGAAGGGGGGCGCTCGAGCGCATGGGCATTGCGCGCCGCTCACCCCCTGCGAAGGCGCGGACGAGAGAATGGCGGGCTCTTCGACCGAACCGTCCGTCCGGTCGCCCTCAAGGCGTCAGCGTCAGGGCCGCCACTTCGACGGCGGGCAGGGTTGCCAGTAGCTCCGGGGCGAGCAGCAGCTTGGCGGCGCGCAACCCCGCTCCAATGACGACCTCGCGCCGTTCCATCACGGCGGCATCGACCAGCACGCGCCAGTCGGCCGGCAGGCCGAAGACCGTGATGCCGCCGAACTCCATGCCGGTCAGCGCCGTCGCGGTCTCCCGATCGGCGAAGGAGACTTTCTTGGCGCCGAGCTGCGCCTTCACGGCGCCGTTGACGTCGAGCCGCCGCGACCCGAGGCTCACCACCCCGGCGTAACGCTCTTCGCCACCCTGGCGATAGCGAAGCACGATGGTATTGGCGCAGTCCTCGAGATCGAAGCCGTAGCGCGCGCTGAAGGCCGCCGTGTCCGACGCGTCGTCCGCCACGGTGAAGACCGTCACGCCGGAGGCGGGCAGAGCGTCGCGCACGCCTGCGGACAGATGAAGAGCGTGACGGCCGGGCGGCACGAGATAGGGCGTGAGATCCTGGCGCGGCACGCGGGTTCGTCCCCTATTGCAAAATATAAGTGGGCGAAAGTCCGAGCGCGTCTCCCGTTTCATCGATGATGCAACGGAAGACGCGCGCGTCAGATCCCCTCGACGATGCGCATGTCGCGGATGGCGCCGCCGTCGAGCGCTTTCAGGGCGTCCTGATAGGCCGGGGCATCGTAGAGGGCGAGGGCGCTGGCGAGATCGGGGAATTCGACCAGCACCGTCCGTTCCGCCCGTCCGGCCTCCATGGCACGGGCGGCCGTGCTGCGCGCCAGGTAGCGGCCGCCGGCGGCCTCGATCGCAGGACCCGCCAGCTTGGCATAGGCGGCGAGCTTGTCCGGGTCCGAGATCGAGTGATAGGCGGAGATCAGATAGGCCTTGGGCATCGTTCGGTCCTCGGTGATGGCTTTTGCGCAGGCGCGCCGCGCCAACGATCAGTGCCGCAGAATGGTGGCGATGCGAAGAGCCGGGCTCGTATCGCCGTCGTTCCCGTCGGTGCGACCTCGGGCGGTCCGTTGGTCCAGACGGGCCAGGCCGGGTCTCACGCGTCGTTGACCCCTGGCGGTCGGACCGGCCATGGTCGGCGCACAAGCCGCAACGCCGGTTTGCGGCAGCCTTCGAGGGGGAGATCCTGGTGGCCATCGCAGAGACGAACCCGACCGACGCCGCCGCGCTGGCCAGGATCACGAGCCGGATCACCTGGCGGATCCTGCCCTTCCTGATGCTCTGCTACTTCATCGCCTTCGTCGACCGGGTGAATGCGGGTTTCGCGGCGCTTCAGATGAACCACGACGTCGGCCTCAGCCCTTCGGCCTTCGGGCTCGGCGGCGGGTTGTTCTACATCAGCTATGTGATCTTCGAGGTGCCGAGCAACCTCGCCATGGAGAAGGTCGGGGCGCGGCTGTGGATCGCCCGCATCATGATCACCTGGGGCCTCGTTTCGGGCCTGATGGCAATGGTGGTCGGACCGAACTCCTTCTACGCCGTCCGCTTGCTGCTCGGAGCTGCCGAGGCCGGCTTTTTTCCCGGCGTGATCCTTTACCTGACCTACTGGTTCCCGGCCGAGACGCGCGGCAGGATCGTGGCGATCTTCATGGTGGCGATTCCCGTCTCGTCCTTCCTGGGTTCGCCCATCTCGGCAAGCCTGCTGCAGACCGAAGGCTGGTTCGGCCTGCACGGCTGGCAGTGGATGTTCATCATGGAAGCCGTGCCGGCCGTGCTGCTGGGGCTGGCGTCGCTCGTGTGGCTGCCGGATGGTCCGCGTCAGGCCACCTGGCTGCCGGCGGCCGATCGCGAGATCCTGACGGCCCGGCTCGCCGCCGAGGCTGCCGTCGCCAAGCCGACGGCCGGCCACCTGTCGCTGTGGCGCGTCCTATCGAACCGCTATGTTCTGGCGGCTTCGCTCATCTATGCGGGCGCCTCAGGGGCGAGCCAGTGCCTCTCCCTGTGGCAGCCGCAGATCATCAAGTCCTTCGGTCTCAGCGTCACCGCCACCGGTTGGCTCAACGCGCTGCCCTTCGGCATCGCTTCCGTTCTGATGATCCTGTGGGGCCGCAACTCGGACCGGAGCGGCGAGCGCGTGTGGCACACGGCGATCCCGCTGGCGCTGCTGGCGGCCAGCCTTTGCGCCGCGCTGCTGACCGGGGCTCTCCTGCCCACCATGGTGCTGCTCTGCCTCGCCGTCACCGCGACCTACATCGTCAAAGGCCCCTTCTGGGCGCTGTCGACGGAATGGCTGTCGGCGGGCGCGGCGGCGGCCGGCATCGCCCAGATCAACGCAATGGGCAACATCGGGGGCTTCGTCTGCACGTCGCTGCTCGGCGCCATCAAGGACGCGACCGGGTCCTATGCGCTGGGGCTCCTGCCCATTGCCGTCCTGTCCCTGGTGGGCTGCATCGCCGTGCTCGTCCTCGGCCGTGATCCTCGCGAGAGAGCGTCGCCCGGAACCGTTGCGGCGAGGCCGCATGGTTGAGGTCCTGCCGGGGCTCCGTCGTCCGGCTCCTCGAGACGAGAACCACCGACCGTGACGCTGCAGACGCCGGACACCCGCTCACTTCGAGGATCGTGCCAGTGCGGCGCCGTCACCTATGCGGTGGCGGACGCGTTCCTCTACGCGGTGAACTGCCATTGTTCGCTCTGCCGGCGCGCCACCGGCGCCGCCTTCAAGCCGCTGGCCGGCATCGAACGGGACAAGCTGCGGATCACCCGCGGCGAGGATCAGGTCACGACCGTCGGCTCGCGCGACTGGCACGACGAGCGCTGCGGGCGTTGTGGGTCGCTGCTCTTCGCGGTCGTGCGCGACGGGGCCTTCGTCCATGTTCCGATGGGGACCCTGGTGGACGATCCGACGATCCGGCCCAGTGCCCACATCTTCGTCGGCTCCAAGGCGCCGTGGTTCACCATCACGGACGACCTGCCTCAATACGAGGAGCACATCGTCGAGGACGGCGCCTGAACCTCTCGGCGGCGGCGTGCCCCTCGCCTCTCAGCGCATCCGCCCCGGCACCAGCAC
>JAYVMK010000181.1:0-5958 GCA_043758995.1 Lichenibacterium sp.
GCCTATGCGGCCATCGCCAGCGACTGCGGCTATGCCAACTTCACGCCGAGCGTCGCCGCCGACGTACCGGCGCTGACGGCCTTCGCAACCCAGCGCAACGTCGCGGTAGCGGGCAAGGACGGCAAGACCGGCCAGACCATGATGAAGACCGTGATCGCGCCGGCTCTCAAGTCGCGCGCGCTTCATGTCGATGGCTGGTTCTCCACCAACATCCTCGGCAACCGGGATGGCTTCGCCCTGCAGGATCCGAACTCGCTGCAGTCGAAGCTCAACACCAAGGGCTGCGTTCTCGAAGACATGCTCGGCTATCCGGTCGAGGATCATCTGGTCGATATCCGATATTACCGGCCGCGCGGCGACGACAAGGAAGCCTGGGACAATATCGACGTCACGGGCTTCCTGGGCCAGAAGATGCAGATCAAGATCAACTTCCTCTGCAAGGACTCGATCTTGGCGGCGCCGCTCGCCATCGAGATCGCACGCGTGGTCGGACTCGCCGGTCAGCGGGGGGATGGTGGTGTGCAGGAGCAGTTGGGGCATTTCTTCAAGGCTCCGATGACTCGGAACGGCCACAAGCCCGAGCACGCCTTCCATGCCCAGGAAGCCATGCTCATGGATTGGTTGAACGTCGGCTGAGGCTTCCTTCGTGACCCACTTCGACGACGCCGTTCTCGACGACATGAAGAGGCTCTTCGGCGAGATTGGCGACCTGAAGCGGCTGCGCTCGGCGGGCCGCGACGGATCCGCCGCGACGCGGATGTTTCGCGCCGCTTGGCATGAACTGACCGCGGGAGCTTCGGCGGCCGAAGTGGCTCGCCGCATCACCGCCCAGGCGCTCGCCGCAGGCCGCCTCGGCGATCTCGATCGCATGCTGCTGTCGGAGGCCGGCCTCTCCGCGGCGGAGGTCAACGGCATTCTTTGTCGTGCCGTGGAGGATATCTCGGCGCCTGTGGCGGAACCTTTGCGCTCGGCGCTCGTCTCCGCCATCGCGGTGCCGCCACCGAGCCAGCAGGGCGACCTGCCCCGGTTCGTCCGGCTTCTCGAAGATCAGCCTCGCGCCGGTGTCACCTGCCCGGGACGTCCCCGCATCGTGCTCGAACCGGCGGAGAGCCACGCCGAGCATTGTCTCGTCGTGGCGGTCTACGGGGTCATTCTATCGCCGCGCTACGGCGCAGACCCCGCGACGGTCTTCCTGGCCGGACTGGCGCATCATCTCCATAACGCCGGCATGCCTGACGCCGGTTTCACGGGCGAGATGCTGCTCGGACCTCACCTTGGGCCCGTGATGCAGCACTTTACCGACGAGGCTCTCGCGGCGCTCGATCCCGCGCTGCGCCGCCGCGTCGTCGACGCTCGCGCCTGCCTGACCGATGCCGAGACGCCCGAAGGCCGAGCCTTTCATGCGGCGGATGTGGTCGACCGCGTGCTGGAAATCGCTCAGCACCTCCGCGCGGCATCGCTGACGATGGACGTCGTGCTCGACGATATGGCGCTGGTCCACGACGGGCCCGTCAAGGCCTTCCACGATGGCGTCCTGGCCGAGTTGCGCATTCCGTAATGGCCGCCGGAACCCAGCCCAGGCTGACCTCTCCGATCTCCGGCGCGTTGCTGTCTCCGGATGGGCCGCACGTCCTGCGCGACGCCGACGGGCGGCGTTGGCCGGTCCTCGACGGCATTCCCTATCTGCGCACCGGGCGAGAGGCTTTGGTCGAGCAGGCGTTGGAGCGGCTCGATGCCGGAGACCGCGCCGGTGCTCTGGTGACGCTGCTCGCCGACCAGGACGATTGGTGGACAGGGCCGGCGCCGGATCCGGCCGATCTCGCGCGTCTCGTCGTCGACGCCGACAGGCTCACGCTTCGGGACGCCATGGGTCTCCTCGGCTTCGGCCGCGTCGGCGACTATTTCGCCCATCGTTGGAGCGATCCGACCTACCTCGCCGGGCTCGCCTTGATCGAGGCGCATCGGGCACTCGAGACCCGCTCGGCGTTCGAACTGGCCTGCGGCATCGGCCATTACGGACGCGAGTTCCTGAGCCGCGGCATCTCCTACACGGGAGTCGACGTCGTCTTCGCCAAGCTGTGGCTGGCGCGGCATTGGGTGGCGGGCCCCGAGGCGCAGTTCGTCTGCTTCGACGCCGCCGCGCCCTGGCCGCTGGCGGAGGAGACCTTCGATCTCGTCCTGTGTCAGGACGCGTTCTATTTTCTCGAACCGAAAGACGAGATCCTGGGCCGTCTGCGCGGGCTGACGTCTTCCGCAGGGCGCCTCCTGGTCGGCCACATCCACAACCGCGAGGCAGAGAACTATTCCGCCGGTCGTGCCGTGACGGCGGCACAACTCGGCACGCTCTTTCCGGACGCGATGGCCTACGACGACGCCGAACTGACGCGAGCTTTGATCGAGGCAGACGTTCCAATGCCGAGCAAACTGGACGACCTTCGCCATGTCGACGCCTTTGCCGTGGCTTCGAGTGGAGCGCCTCGCCGTCTCCATGCCGGCTTTGCCATTCCTCCCGAGACAGCACCGCTCCGGGTCAATCCGCTATACCGCGTGACCGGGGTCGAGCAGGACAGCGTCGTTGCTTCTCTTGAAGAGACGGTTCAAGAAAAAGCGGGGCAGAGCCCTGCGGCGTTGCGGATTTCTTTCCCGTCCGAGCTTTATGCGGCCGAGTACGGTCCGCTCGCAACCTATCCGGAGTGGTTCGTCGAACCCACCAACCAGGCTTCGCGCGCCACGGCGATCCGCTGCCGGGCTCTCGTCGACCTGCCGGAGCGTTGGTGATGACGGATCCCGTCCGCTGGGGCATTGCCGGCTTCGGCTGGGTGGCGCGCGACTTCACGCTCCCCGCCATTCTGGCCGCCGGCGACCGGCTCGTCGCGATCTGCGATCCCGATCCCGCAGCCCGCGCCCATGCCGCCTCGTCGGGCGCCGCGGCTTACGAAACGATCGAAGACCTCGCCGCCGACCCGCGCATCGAGGCCGTCTACGTGGCCACGCCCAATCACCTGCACCGCCCGATGGTGGAGGCTCTGGCGCGCGCCGGCCGCGCGATCCTCTGCGAGAAGCCTCTCGCCCATACGCTGGCCGATGCCGCCGCCTTGGTGGAGGCGGTCCAGCACTCCGGCGTGCTCTACGCGACGGCTTTCGATCAGCGCCACCACCCGGCCCATGTGGCGATACGGGAAGCCATCCGCGACGGCCGGCTCGGCACCATTACGAGCATCCGGATCGTCTATGCCTGCTGGCTCGGACCGGATTGGGCTGCGGGCGACAGCCGCGACAACTGGCGGGTCGACGCGGCCCGCGCCGGCGGCGGCGCGCTGATGGACCTCGCCCCGCACGGGCTCGACCTCGCCGACTTCCTGCTCGACGAGCCCCTGACCGATGTCGTCGCCCTGCTGCAGAGCCGCGTTCAGGACTATTCCGTCGATGACGGTGCGGTGCTGGTCGGCACCACGGAATCGGGCGTGCTGGTGCAGTTGCATGTCGCCTACAATTGCCCCGAAACGCTGCCGCGTCGGCGCCTCGAAGTGATCGGCACGCGTGGCCAGATCATGGCCGAGAACACGATGGGCCAGGAGGCCGGCGGAACCCTCACCTTCATCGAGGCGACAACGGGCTCGTCGTCCGCCCTGCCCTTCGACGCCGCGCTGTCGCCCTTCCTGGCGCAGATCCGCGCCTTCGGCCGTGCCTTGCGCGGCCACGATCGCACCGCCTTCTCGGCCGCCCGCGACCTTCACACGATGCACCTGCTGGACCGCGCCTATGGCTCGGCGGCGAGACCCGAAACCGCCGGGAGTCGGCCATGAACCATCTGCCGGACGACCTTCCCGAGGCGGCCCGACGTTACATCGACGCCCTGCCCTCGGGCCGCCTCGTCGGTTTCCCGATGACGCCGCTCGATGAGACCGGCGTTCCGGCCTGGAAGGTCGGGCTGTTCCTCGACGATGCGCACGACCTCCCGGGCGCCATGCCGTCCGGCTACGGCTATGGCACGACCGACGCCCAGGCCATCATCGGCGCCATCGCCGAAATCGCCGAAATGATCTGCCCGACGCTGAGGCTGCGCGAGGAGCCGAGGCGGATCGAGAGCTACGACACCCTGGTTCGGGAGTTCGGACGCGACAGCGTCGTCGATCCGCTGACGCTCGGCCTTCCCGCCGGCAGCCCGGTCGACCGGCATACGACTTTGGCCTGGGTCGAGGCGACTCGAGCCCGCGACGGCGAACGCGTCTGGGTGCCGTTGGATGTCGCGGCCTGCGACTTCTTCGAGCTGCCGGCCGGGTACCAGCCCTTCACGACGCTGATCACCAACGGCCTCGGTGCCGGGCCGGACGTCGATTGGGCGATCGGACACGGGGTGCTGGAGTGCCTGCAGCGCGACGGCAATGGCCTGCTGTTTCGCGCGCTCGACCAGGGCGTGCTGCTGGACCTCGCCGGAGCGGATGTCGGCGAGGAAGCGGGCGCACTTCTGAGCCGGCTCGACGGACTCGGCATCGAAGTCCTGCCGAAATTCGCCACCGACGAGTTCGGCCTGACGAACCTTTACGTCGTCGGTTACGACCGGGAGACCCCACGGGTTCCCATCATGCTCTCCGCCTGCGGCGAGGCCTGCGATCCCGACCCACGCCGGGCGCTTCACAAGGCCCTGCTGGAATTCTGCTCGGCGCGGGTCCGCAAGACCTATGGCCACGGCCCGATCGCCGAGGCGCTCGCCGTGGCGCCACCGGGCTATGTCGACGATTTCGTCCGCACCGCCCTGCCGAGCCTGGAGCTCGAGGAGAGCCGCGCCCTGCGCGCCATGACGGAGTGGACCGACATGGGAGCCTCGGCGCTGAAGCAGGCGCTCGACGGTTCTGTCTTCTCGATCAGGTCGCGCAAGCCTTTCGGAGAGCTTCCGGGCGCCGACCGCCCCCCCTCGGCGGAGCCGTCCGATACGCGATCACGCGGACGGATCGCGCGGGAGCGGCTCGAAGCGGCCGGTTTCGACGTCCTCTACGTGGATTGTTCGCCGCGCGACGGCTCCGTCGGCGTGGTGAAGGTGATCGTGCCGGGCCTCGAAGTCGAAACGATGAGTTATTACCGGATCGGCGAGCGCAACACGCGAAAGCTGCTGGAACGCGGCTCTTCGCTCATCGTCTTCGGCGAGGCGAGCGAGACGCGGCGTCCCGTCCGGCTCTCCTCGGAGGCCGTCGAGCGACTGTCGCCGCTGACGGGCGGCCGTGCGCCGCTGCTCGACACTGCGGAGGCGGATCGGATCGTCGGGCCGCTCTATCCCCTGTACCGAGAACCTGAAGCGCACCATGTGGCGTTCAGGCTGAAGCAGCGCGCCGCTGCCGCGACTTGAGAGACAGCTTCATGGCCCTGCGCTTCGCCTACAACACCAACGGCACCGCCTCGCATCGCCTCGATGACGCGCTGATGCTGATGGCCGAGACCGGCTATGCCGGGGTGGCTCTCACCCTCGATCACAACCACTTCGATCCGTTCGCCAAGGATTGGGAGGCCAATGCCAAGAAGCTGGCGCAGCGGCTTTCGGGGCTCGGCTTCGGCTCGGTCATCGAGACCGGCGCCCGCTACCTTCTCGATCCCCGCGCCAAGCACGAGCCGACGCTGGTCACCGCCGATCCGGCGGGCCGCGCCCGGCGCATCGCCTTCCTGCATCGCGCCATCGACATCGGAGCGATGCTCGGCTCCGAGGCCGTCTCGTTTTGGGCCGGCGTCCCGAAGCCGGGGGTCGATCACGCCGAGGCTTGGCACTGGTTGAGCGCCGGACTCGAACAGGTCGTCGCCTATGCCGGCCGTCGCGGCGTCGTGGCGGCGCTGGAGCCGGAGCCCGGCATGCTGGTCGAGACCGTCGACGACTACCAGCGTCTCGCGGCCGGCTTGCCTGGCCTGAGGTTGGCGCTCGACACCGGTCATCTGCTCGTCACGGGAGAGCGCGATCCCGCGGCCGCCATC
>JAYVMK010000182.1:0-4506 GCA_043758995.1 Lichenibacterium sp.
GCTACCCGCGCAATCGCGAGTGGGTTCGTTTCGGGGTCCTGTGATCGCGACGAGCCGGCTCTCGACCGAGCGTCTATGATCCTCGAATCCGCGTCCGTCGCGACATCGGGGATGACGGACGCCTCCAGGAGTTTCGGCGACCCGTGCAGGCGATCGATATCAACGGCTTCCAAGACGCATCCGTGAGCGACGACGCGAGCCTGCCGCCCGCGACGCCCATCACGAGCGGCCATCTCGTGATCGACCTCGACCGCGCCCTGCTCCGCACAGAGCCTTTGCACGAGCGGCTTTTCGCTGTCCTCAAGTCACGCCCGCTCGCCATTCCGGGTCTAGCCGCTGCGGCGTTGCGCGGCCGGGCCGTGCTGGAAGAGGCCACATCGCGGGAGGCTTCGGGCGAGTTCCGGCTTTCCACTTGTCCGACCCGTCCGACCGTTGCGAAACTCGCCGTGGACGCCCAAGCGGCCGGGCGCACCGTGACTTGGCTGTCGCGCGAGACCCTTCGGCCCGAAGATGACGGATCCGTCCCCTTCGTGACGGACGACGCCACGACACGCGCGCCGGACCCCTCCCCCGAGGCCGAAGCGCGGGCTCTCGCGGCACGTCATCCGGAGGGCTTCGCCTATGTGGGTCGGTCGGACGACGACCTTCCTATCTGGCGTGCCGCTCGCGAGCGTTTCGGCGTCGATCTGTCGCCTGGACTGCGCCGACGGGCCGAAGCGGAGGGGCTCGGCATCGTCGAATTGTCGCGCCCGCCGTCGCTCGCCAGGGCCGCTCTCCGGTCCATGCGGCCGCATCAATGGTTGAAGAACCTTCTGCTCCTCGTTCCCTTCGCCATGTCCCTGAGCGAGTTGCACCTGCGGGACGCCGGCACTGCCGTTCTGGCATTCCTGTGCCTCTGCGCCCTGACCAGCGGCACCTACCTGGTCAATGACCTTTTCGACATCGAGGCCGACCGGCGCCACCCCCGAAAGCGAAACAGGCCCATCGCCAGTGGCGACCTGCCGGTGGCACAGGCGGTCGCCATCGGGGCGGCGCTGATCGCGGGCTCACTCGTCTGCGCCTGCCTGCTCCGCTATGCTTTCGCGGCGGCGCTTTGCGCCTACCTCGTCATCACCCTCGCCTATTCGTTCCGGCTGAAACGCATGGCCATGGTGGACGTTCTTGTCATTGCCTTGCTGTTCACCCTGCGCATCCTCGCCGGAATGCTGCTGGTGAGCGAGAAACCGTCGCATTGGCTGCTGATGTTTTCGATTTTCTTTTTCCTCAGCCTCGCCTTCATGAAGCGCGAGGTCGAGTTCAACGTCATCCGCCAGACCGGCCGCACGACGTTGTCCGGGCGAGGCTACGACCTCGACGATCGGCTTTACGTTCTGTGCTGCGGTCTATCCTCCGGCATCGCCTCGGTGGTGATCTTCTCGCTGTTCATCACCGCCACGATCGAGCGTACGCAGCTAAACTATCGGACGCCCGAGCTCCTTTGGGGCGTCATGGGGCTGCTCGGCTACTGGATCCTGCGGATGTGGATGCTGACCACTCGCGGATTGATGAACGACGACCCTATCCTCTTCGCGGCGCGAGACCGAACCAGCATCCTGCTCGGCGGTGCCTGTGCGTTGCTGGCCGTCGCCGCTCAAGTCGTCCGTCTGTAATGGCCGAGCTGTTCACGAAGCCGACCACGACGACCTCCTGGGGCCGCGTTCGCCGGGCATCGAGCCATGTCGTCGAGCCCGCCTATGTCGAGGATCTCGCCCTGGCGTTCCGGTCAGAGACCGCTGGTCCGGCCTTGGCCTATGGTCTGGGGCGGTCCTATGGCGACGTCTGCCTCAACCATGGCGGCCGGCTGCTGCGGACCGGGCGGCTCGACCGGATCATCGCGGCCGATTGGACCACCGGCGTGGTCAGGGCCGAGGCCGGGCTGACCATCGGAGCGCTGCTCTCCGTCGGCGTCCCGCGCGGCTGGTTCGTGCCGGTCACGCCCGGCACGAAATTCGTGACGCTCGGCGGTGCCGTCGCCAACGATGTCCATGGCAAGAACCACCACGCGTCAGGCACCTTCGGTTGCCATGTGCGCGCGATCGGGCTTCTGCGCAGCGGCGGCAGCGTGGAGGAGATCGGTCCCGGGACCCGGCCCCACCTCTTCGCCGCGACCGTCGGCGGATTGGGTCTGACCGGTCTGATTGCCTGGGTCGAGTTGCAACTCCAGCCGGTGACTTCAAGCGACTTCGAGACACAGACGTTGCGCCTGCGCGACCTCGACAGTTTCTTCCGCGTGGCCGAGGACAGCCACGACTGGCCCTATACCGTCGCCTGGGTCGACTGCCTCGCGGCCGGACGGACGCTGGGGCGAGGCCTGTTCAATCGGGGGCGCCATGCCCGTGGCGGCGAACTCCTGGCTCACCCCGCTCAGGCGAAGCTGAAGGTGCCGCTCGATGCTCCGTCGGCCCTGCTCGGCCCCGCCACGGTTCGGCTCTTCAACGCGGCCTATTCGCGCCAGCCGGCCTCGGGCGAGACGCGCCGGGTCCCCTACGGCAAGTTCCTCTATCCCCTCGACGGCATCACCGACTGGAACAAGCTCTACGGTACCCGTGGCTTCTTCCAGCATCAATCGGTCGTCCCGCTCGAGGCGGCGCCACGCGCACTGCAGAAGCTGCTCGAATTGACGTCGAGCGAGGGCCAGGGCTCGTTCCTGGTCGTTCTGAAGCTCTTCGGAGCGCGTCCCTCGCCCGGCATCCTCTCCTTCCCGCGTGAAGGGGCCACTTTCGCGCTGGACCTGCCCAACCGCGGTCCCGCCACGCTGCGTCTGCTCGACCGCATGGCCGACGTCGTGCTGGCGGCCGGCGGACGGCTCTACCCCGCCAAGGACGCCACCATGACGGCGGAGCAGTTCCGCGCGGGCTTCCCGCGCTGGCGTGAAGTCGAATCCTATCGCGACCCCGCCATCTCGTCGGATTTCTGGCGCCGCGTCACCGGAGATCAGGCATGACTTCCCTTTCCGCCACGTCCGGGACCGGCGTGCCCCGCACGGTGCTCGTGCTCGGCGCCACATCGGCCATCGCCTCGGCTTTCTGCCGACAGCGCGCAGCGGGCGGCGCCCGCTTCGTGCTGGTGGGCCGGCAGGCGGAACGGCTGACGTCCATCGGAGACGACCTCACGGCGCGCGGTGCCTCGGGCATCGCCACGGTGGCGACCGACCTCGGCAATATGGTCGACGCGGAAACGCGTTTCACCGACATGATGGGGCGCCTCGGGCCGCCCGACGAGGTGGTCCTCGCCTATGGTGTCCTCGGCGAGCAGGCCGCCGCGCAGGATAGCGCGGAGGAGACCCGCCGCATCATCGACGTCAATTTCACCAGTGCGGCCCTGTGGCTTCAACTCGCCGCCAAGCTGCTGACAGAGCCGAAGCTCCTGACCGATGGGAGGACGCGAACGCTGGTGGTGATCGGCTCGGTGGCGGGTGACCGTGGCCGGCAGTCGAACTACGTCTACGGCGCCGCCAAAGCCGGGCTCGACGCCTTCGCCGAGGGCCTGGCCCATCGGCTGCACCGCACCAACGTGAGGGTCGTCACCGTCAAGCCGGGCTTCGTCGACACGCCGATGACGGCTCACCTCGACCGCTCCGGACCGCTCTGGGCCCAGCCCGACGCCATTGCGGGCGCGATCGATCGGGCAGTGGCCAAGGGGCAGCGTATCGTTTATGCGCCCTGGTTCTGGCGTCCCATCATGACGGCGGTTCGCTTCGCCCCGCGGTCGCTGTTCTACAAGACCAAGCTTTGAGCGGATCAGCTTTGACCGATATTCCTAAGTCCCGCGGCCGGATCGTCGTCACCGGCGCGGCCGGCCTCGTCGGCCAGAACCTGATCCCACGGTTGAAGGTGCGCGGCTACACCGACATCGTGGCCATCGACAAGCATCGCGCCAACACCAGGATCCTTTATGGGCTGCATCCGGATATCCGGGTCGTCGAGGCCGACCTCAGCCGCGCGGGCGGCTGGGAGGACACGTTCGCGGGTGCAGACGCCCTGATCCAGCTCCATGCCCAGATCGGTGGGCTCGACCCCGCCGTCTTTCAGGCCAACAACGTGGTGGCGACCGAGCGCGTGCTGGCCGCGGCAGCGACAGCCGGCATCGGCTACATGGTCCATATTTCGTCGTCGGTGGTGAATTCGGCCGCCGTCGATCTCTACACCGAGACCAAGAAGGCGCAGGAGCGGATCGTCGACGCCTGCCCCATTCCCCATGTCGTGCTGCGGCCGACGCTGATGTTCGGCTGGTTCGACCGGAAGCATTTGGGTTGGCTGGCCCGGTTCATGGAACGGAGCCCGGTATTCCCCATCCCCGGCACGGGCCGCTTCTCGCGCCAACCGCTCTACATCGGCGATTTCTGCAAGGTCATCATCGCGGCCATCGCCGGCCGCAAAACCGGGGCGTTCAACATCTCCGGTCAGGACCGGATTGACTACATCGACCTGATCCGCGCCATCAAAACCGCCACCGGCAGCGTCACGC
>JAYVMK010000183.1:0-1632 GCA_043758995.1 Lichenibacterium sp.
ACGCGCGACCGCCCCGCCGACAGGAGACCGAAGCGGAACGACCCGACAAGCGCGGCTGTCTTCTTGGCACGGCGACCGTGCACCGGCTGAGCCTTGCCGATGTCGGGATCGAGATTGAAATCGACCTGTGGCAAGTCGAGAATCACACGGTCGGGGTCCGCCAGGACAAAGGCGCTGCTCTCCACGGGGCGCGTCAGATCGAACGTGATCTTGGCCGAATCGGGATCGGTCTCGATGCGTGCCGCCGTGGCTTCGGCAACGGACCCCTGCGGCTTGCTCGCGAGATGGGCCGCGCGACTTCCGATGAGACCATGCGTTTCTGCGGCGGCCACGGTCGCAAAGACCGAGAGCGCAGCCATGACGAGGCCGCCAACGATGGAAGGCAGCGCGGCGTGCCGGTCCTGGTCGATGCGCTCCTGGGTCATCCCGCCTGCCCTGCCATTCCTGGCGCCGATGATCGATCACCCGACCAGCCGACACCTCATTCTACGGGGATAGCGGTCGGTGGTTAACAGGCGATAAGCACAAGCGACCGCTATGCCGCCGGCCGTGGCCAGGGCGCCACACTCAAAACTTGCCAAAGGCGCCCTCTTCCCGGTAAGACTAAGGGGTGTTTGGTTTTGACGACGACAGCTTCGGCTGTCCGGCTCGGACCTTACCAGGGTCTGGAAACGTCTCGTCGTATGCGCGGGCATCCCGATCGGGTGAGTGTCGGAGTCGAATCGTCAACGGCGTAAGGCCGCTTGCCCGACCCTTCGATCGATGCCTCGGCGTCGCGCATAGGTTTAGAGGACATGGTCTGTCCTGATAAAAATCGGAAAGCCTTCGCAGCCGCGCTCCCGCTTCTACGGGCGCCGGCCGGAACACTGACTCGACTTTACGCAATTACCGGCTGCCCGGCCCTTCTCTCGGTGCGGCCCTGGTTTACGCGGCTCGAACAGCCTTGTTCGCCGCCGCGACGAAATCTCTCCCTCTCTCCTTTTCGAGCACCACGCCGCCGGCCGGTGCGCCAGGCTCATCCGCGTTTCGTCGGTATGAGCAGCGCATCGCCAGGCCGCCCCGCGCTCCAACGAGTACATAATGGCCAACAAAATGCTGATCGATGCGGCGCATCCGGAGGAAACCCGGGTCGTCGTCCTAAGGGGTAGCCGGGTCGAGGAATTCGACTTCGAGGCTGCCAGCAAGAAACAACTTCGCGGCAACATCTACCTTGCCAAGGTCACGCGGGTCGAGCCGTCCCTGCAGGCTGCCTTCGTGGACTACGGCGGCAATCGCCACGGCTTCCTCGCCTTCTCCGAAATCCACCCCGACTATTATCAGATCCCGGTCAGCGACCGTCAGGCTCTGATGGAAGCCGAGGCTCAGGAAGAGCCGGAAGAAGAGGAGCGCAAGCCCCAGCGTCGCAGCCGGCGCCACCGGCGCGACCGCGCGGCCCCGGCCGAGATGCACCGCAACGGCGACGAAGCCGTCAGCGAAGCGGCGTCCTCCGAGGACTTGGAGTCCCGCCCCGTCGAGATGCCGGCCTCGGAGACGCCGCCCTACGACGATCCGACGCCCGGCCTGATCGAACACGCGCATGTCGTCCATGAGCATCTCGATGAAGCCGCTGCCGATGCTGCGCCGAGCGACGCG
>JAYVMK010000184.1:0-3094 GCA_043758995.1 Lichenibacterium sp.
GCCGGTTCGAGACAACCCTTTCGACGTCGCCTATGGACCGCGCAGCGCCGCGGCGATCGCCTGCCGGAGCCTTGATTCTGCGTGTTGTCATGGCGGCTCTCGACCGTGTTGCGGTTGAGGGAGGGCGACCCCTTGTTGACGCCGAAAAACGAGAGGGCAACCTGTGAGGTTTGCAATCAACGCCGAGCCTTTCGCTTTTTCGTCGCTCGACGAGCCTCGCCATCGTAGATGTGACCTTGCCGTGCGGCACGGCGCCTCGAGCGGGACATCGATGGAACGTGACACGTCGGAACTGAGCGAGCTGGACGCGGCCTGGTCGACGCTGATGATTGCAGCGCAGGACGGCGACAAGGCCGCCTACGGACGGCTGCTGCGCGAGTGCACGCCCCTCGTCCGACGAATTGTCCGACGCGGACTGCGACCCGACCAGGTCGACGACGTCGTTCAGGAGGTGCTCCTGACCGTCCACCGCGCGCGTCACACTTACGACCCGGCGCGGAGCTTCTCGGCCTGGATTATTGTCATCGCCCAGCGGCGCGCGATCGACCTCTTGCGACAGAGCGGGCGGAACGATCGACGCGAAGTCCACTCGCCTCTCGAGTACGAGAGGTTCGCCGAGGTGTCGGCCGATCCGCACCGCGGCCTTTCCCAGGACCAGCGGAGCAGCGTTCTTCGGACCGCGCTGGAGGGTCTGCCCCCCGGGCAGCGCCAAGCGATCGAGACCTTGGCGCTCCGGCAGCTCTCGCTCGAGGAGGCCGCAGGCGAAACCGGGAAGTCCAAGGGGGCGTTGAAGGTCCACATGCACCGTGCACTGACTACTCTGCGAGAAAGGTTCGGAGGTTCGAATGAATGATCGTGCCCTCGATGCCTACATCGACGGACTGTCGGACGACCTCGAACCTGTCGAACGGTTATGGTCTCCCTGGGTCAGGGCGGCCGTGTGGTTGGCCGTCGTCGCGGCAGCCGCTGCCGTCCTCGCCCGCTTCAGTGACGTCAACGACCTCGCCTTCCGGTTGCGGTACGTGCCCGACATGTGGCTGGCCGTTTTAGGATCGACGCTCACAACCATGCTCGCCGCGCTGGCGACATTTCAGCTCAGCCTCCCAGACCGGTCGACCAGCTGGGCGCTGCTTCCCCTACCCGGATTGGCGCTATGGGTCGCTGGGACCGGGATGGGCTGTTTAAGGACGTGGGTCATCCCGAACCTGCAGCCGGCTTCGTTTGCGGAGGCGCACGACTGCTTCATGTTCATCGTCGGTCTGTCAGTGCCACTCTCGATCCTTACGATCCTGATGGTGCGGAGGAGTTTCCCCTTCCGGCCGAATCTCGTCGCTGCGATCGGGGGGCTGGCGATCTCGGCCGCGGCGGCGACGCTCCTCAACTTCTTCCACCCCTTTGACGCGGGAGCGACGGACTTCGCAGTCCACCTCGTGGCGATTTGTGTTGTGATCGCCGCGAACCGCTTCGTCGGCGGGCGTCTGCTCGCCCCGTAGGTTGCAGCTCCCTGACCGGCGTCGACGGCCTGAGCTCGATCGGTCAGCGGCGCCCCTGCGCGCATCCCTCGAGAAATCTCCATGCTGATCGGCATCCGAACGGCGATCCTCGTGCTCGTACCCGCGTCATTCGTGCTCACGAGCGGCGTCGTCGACGCATGGTGGTGGCACACGGCCCAGTCCAATGGGCGCATGGAGCCTCGTTCCTTCCGAGTTCTGATCTCCGCACTGGATTTCGACCTGCCGCGTGAGGTCGCGCGCCATCGGCACGCCAACGCAGGCGGGGTTGGCCCGCACCAGCCCGGAAGGCCCTAGGCCGTTCTCAGCTCTCAGGGATGGTATTTAGCCCGAGAAGTGAGCCTATAGCTGTGAATAGGCGTAGGATCCTGTTTCTGGCAGGAAATTAACGTGAATGGGGAGCCGCATTCACGCTGGCCAGACCGTCCGAGCGCGGCAGTTGCGCGACATGCCGATCTTCGGCAAGGCCGCCGCGATTTCCACACTGACACGCAAGGCCTTCGCTGACTTGCATCGTATTCCGTCGCTAACAGGCGGGCGATGGGTGTTGACGTGCAGCAGGACTGGGGAGGCGACTGAGGCCACTCTCCCTAAGATGTTACACCCACGCTCTGGGCCACGATCCCTCCACGGCGCCCAAGTGCGTTGCCACCACCCGGCCGACACTCCCTTAAAGTCGAGGGACGCTTCGAAGCGCCACTCGGCCTACAGTCCCAGGTGATCCTAGCCCGCCACCTCGGGCCTGCCGAAGCTGCAAGCCGAGACCAACGGCAAGGTGAAGCGCCTTTTCGGTACATTTGGCAGGATTTATTTTTCGCGTGTTCCTTAACGAGACCTTGACCGTCTCAGCGCGTGGCGGTTCGCAACACGGCGGCGAGAAACGCATCGTCGATCGGCTCCCGTGAGAACCAGCGCCGATAAAACAGCGGCCCCGTCACAGCTGCTACCACCTCAGATGGATCGCGGTCGGACGATAGCTCGCCGCGCGCAAATCCACGCGCTACCACGGTATGGAACGGAGACATCATCCCGGCGTGCAGCATCTCATGGAGTCTGGCGGTGTCCGGGTCACGCTCGGCGGCGTCGATGATTGATGGTAGCACCGTAGGCCAACCCGGTAAGGCGAGAGCGTGCGCTAGATCGCGTACCAAGGCGGCAAGGTCGCCCGCCACTGTTCCAGTATCGGGTATCTCGGCGGCGGTCCCTAGTTGCGAGCAGGCGTCGAGCAGCAAGGCGCTGCGTGATGCCCATTGCCGATAGATCGTCGTTTTCGCGATGCCCGAGCGACGCGAGATCTCATCGATGCTGACGCCGCTGATGCCGACCTCGACGAGCAGCCGGTAGGTTTCGGCTAGCACCGAGGCCCGCGACCGCTCGACGCGCCTGTCTGTCCGGGTCATGTCGGTGGTGTCTCAGTTTGAAACTCGGCGTGTGACGCCGAGTTTCTCACCGTCATGGCCGAGCGCCGGGATGGCGCTTTTCGGCTCGGAGACGCACGACCGCCTCCCCTGCCTCGCGACAGGCTTCTTTGGTTGCAGCTTGTAGAGCGCCGCAGCCTTCCGACCGACGTTGATCGCCGCGTT
>JAYVMK010000185.1:0-5898 GCA_043758995.1 Lichenibacterium sp.
TTCCTGACGACAGCACTGATCGGACCAGAGCTTACGATGGCCGATCTCGCGCCCGATCCCTTCGTGCCTTGGCCCGACGTGCCGCGCTGGCGGCGTCAGTGGCGCCTCTGGCGTGCCGCGCGCCGCGGCGGGGTCTTGTAGAGCCGCATCGCGGCACGGCAAGCATCGCAAAGGGTTGCCTTTGCATGTGTCTATCCCGCGACGCAATTAGATCCAAATCGCTCTGGCGTTTTCAGCCGATTGGGAGGAGATTGTCGCGCAGGCCAGCGATAGTCAGTGCGTCCGTTCCATGTTGTTCAGTTTGTAATCAGCTACGGCCCAGTTAGGTCGCCACGGCGATAATCTGGTCAGTCTAAATTTTATGAATTCGTATCTGTGCGTATGTTGACAGTAGTGATTTAGATACACGTCGATCTTCTATGAAAGAAGTCGCCGATTGGTGCTTCGTTATTTCAAACTTCCATTTCAAAGGGGTATATCATGGCCCATGCATTGAATCTGACGATGAAGATCCGGCAGGATAGGGAGACGCAGGCTCGCTTGGCCCAGATCACCGCGGTGTTCCCGTCGCAGATCCAGCCGAAAATCGACAAGGCCCTGCGGGACTCGCAGATCGTCCATTTCGCCCGCGTGCTGGTGATCGACAATCTCTATCTCCAGGTCATCACCGAATACGACGGCCCGCACCATGCCTACACGGACTTTTTCCTGACTGCGCTGCCAGACGTCTTCGGTACGCTGTTCAGCCTGGCCGATCCGCCGCCGCCCGCCAGCGCCATCGAGGATCCCGAAGAGTTCTGGAAGTTTTCGAAAGGCTTGCAGATTCCATCCTTGGGCATCTCTCTGGATGACGACACGGATGGAGAAGGCCGCGTGGCGGGTTACCTCTTCTCCGCCTATGGGACCCGGGAGGTGAAGGACATTCTGCCGTTGCTGACCGGTTGACGACCGTGCCGCCGGACCCCGCCGATATCCAGGGGCTGGTCCGCCGACCCTACCGCTATCAACTGTCGCGCCATCTTCTGTTCAAGGTGATCGATGCTGCCGGTGCGCGCAGCATGCTGCGATCCCTCCTGCCGCGGATCACCACCGGGGCGGATGATGTCGCCGGCAATGCCGAGCCCTTGGTGAACGCCGGCCTGACCTGGACGGGTCTCCTGGCCTTCGGGGCAATCGGGCCGAACGATCTTCGATCCGCGGAGGCGGCCTTTCCGGACGCCTTCATCGAGGCTTTCGGCCAGGACGATTGGGGAGACCGACTGAAGTCGGCGGATGTCCATCTCGCCGTCCAGATCCATTGCCGGACAGAAGAGGCGCTCGCGCGTGCCAGTGCCGAAGTCCGACAATTGGCGGGACAGGCTCTCGTGGAGCTGCGCTCCGCCGATACGCCGGATGGTGCGATCGGCGGCCAGGCCCTGCGTGGCGGCCTGATGCATTTCGACGTGCTCGACGGGATTTCGGAGCCGGCCATCGACTGGGATGATGCCCCTATCGACTCGGGCCTGATCGACCTGCGCCACATCCTGCTGGGCTATTCCAAGGCGCCGCTCTTTTCTCACCCCAACGTCGAGCCCTGGGCGACACAGGTGCGCAACGGCACCTATGGCGTCATGCAGGTCATCTACCAGGATGTCGCCGCCTTCGAGGCCTATCTCGACGCAGCCGCGCCCATCCTCGCGCCACATCTGCCGCTCGCCGATGCTCGACTTCTGCTCAAGGCGAAGATGCTCGGCCGCTGGGACGACGGGACGCCGATCGCGCTCTCGCCGGACCGGCCCGACCCCGGGGTCTCGCAGACCGACTTCGGCTACGCCACCGATCCCGGTGGCTTGCGCTGTCCCCTGCACGCCCACATCCGGATCGCGAACCGGCGCGACGAGCCTCTCCATCCTGTAGACGCCGCGACCTTCCCCGCCGGCGGCCCTCATCTGCTGCGCCGCGGCCTTCCCTACGGGCCGCGTTTCACCGGAGGGGTGGACGATGGCGTCGACCGCGGACTCGTCGGCTTCTTCCTCTGCGCGAACCTGCAGAAGCAGTTCCTGACGGTCCAGAAATGGGTCAACAAAGCGGATTTCAGTCCCGTCTTCGATGCCTTGCACGCCAATCATCTGCAGGACCTGATGATGGCCGACCGGAGCTTTGCCGACGCCGACAACCGTGGGCTGATCCCGACCGCGACAGGTCCGATCAGCCTGCCGCCGCTGCCCGGCTTCACGTCGGTGAAGGGCACGCTGGTCCTGCTTCTGCCTGGCCTCGCGGGCTTGCGGTCGATTGCTGGGGAGGCCTGAGCCCGTCCTTTCCCCAAAGTAGCCGCCACAATGCAGGTGACGCTCGCCGAAGCGCGCGACACCCTCTTCCATTTCCTCGTGCGCCAAGCATCTGCAGGCGATCAGGCGACATCACCTGACCGTGACAGGCTCAAGCCGCGTCGGTCGCCACCGGCAGGTCGGCGCGGGCGCCCCATTCGGACCAGGAGCCGTCGTAGAGCCTGACCTCCGCGACCCCGAGCCGGGCCAGGCCGAAGGCCAGGACGGCCGCGGTCACGCCCGAGCCGCAGGTGGTGATGACCGGCCGGCCAAGGTCGACGCCGGCCTGCGTGAACGTCTCTTTCAGTTGGCCATCGATCTTGAAGTGGCCGCCGGCGAAGAGTTCGGTCACCGGCACATTGAGGGCACCCGGCATATGGCCCGAGCGCAGGCCCGCTCTCGGTTCCGCCACGAGGCCCTTGAAGCGTGCCGCCGCGCGGGCATCAACGACCTGGGCCGTGCCTTCTTCGAGAGCCTGCTGGACATCCGCGGCCTGGGCCACGGCGTCGAGGCTGGGGCGGGGTTCGAAATGTGTGCCGAGCCGCGTCGATTCCCCGGTTTCGATCGGGCGGTCGCCGGCCGTCCAGGCCTGATAGCCGCCGTCGAGCACCGCCACATCCTCGGCGCCGAAGAGACGGAGCATCCACCAGAGACGCGGCGCCGAGGGCATGGCGGCACTGTCATAGACCACGATGCGCTTGTTGGCCGCGATGCCGAGTGCGCCGACGGCGGTCGCGAAGACCTCGGGCGTGGGCAGGGCGTGCGGCAGATCGCTGGCCGGGTCGACGATCTTGTCCTGGTCGAAGAAGACGGCCCCCGGGATATGCCCGGCGAGGAACTCGGCATGGCCGTGCCGGTTGGCCGAGGGCAGGTGCCAGGACGCGTCCACCACGACGAGGTCGGGTTTGTCGATCTCTCCGGCCAACCACTCCGCCGTCACCAGCTTGGCTTTCGCGTCACTCATCTCGAACCTCCTGGGTGGAGCCGCCGGACTCACGGGCGGCCTTTTCAACAGATGTGCCCTCGCCTAGAACGACGCCACACGTTTCTGGATCTCCCGAGGCCCTTCATGACCGCCATCGTCGACATTTCCGCCCGTGAGATCCTGGACAGCCGCGGCAATCCCACCATCGAGGTGGACGTGCGGCTCGAAAGCGGCGTGATGGGGCGTGCTGCCGTTCCCTCCGGCGCCTCGACGGGCGCCCACGAGGCTGTCGAACTGCGCGACGGCGACAAGGCGCGCTTCGGCGGCAAGGGTGTCACCAAGGCGATCGGCAACATGAAGCCGATCTTCGAGGCCGTGAAGAACATCCCCGTCGAGCATCAGGTCGAACTCGATCGTGCCATGATCGCCCTCGACGGCACGCCCTCCAAATCCAAGCTCGGCGCCAATGCCATTCTCGGCGTGTCGCTGGCGGCCGCTCGCGCCGCGGCCGAGGAGGTTGGCCTGCCGCTCTACCGATACGTCGGCGGCGCCGGTGCCCATATCCTGCCCGTGCCGATGATGAACATCGTCAACGGCGGCGCTCACGCCGACAACCCGATCGATTTCCAGGAATTCATGATCATGCCGGTCGGCGCGCCTTCGCTGAAGGAGGCGGTGCGCTGGGGGTCCGAGGTGTTCCAGGTCCTGAAGGGCGCGCTGAAGAAGGCGGGTCACAACACCAACGTCGGCGACGAGGGCGGCTTCGCCCCGAACCTGCCGTCGGCCGAAGCGGCGCTCGATTTCTGCCTCGACGCCGTGCGCCAGGCGGGCTTCAAACCCGGAACCGACATGGTTCTGGCGCTCGATTGCGCCGTGACCGACTGGTTCAAGGACGGCAGCTATCATTACGAGGGCGAGGGCAAGGTCCGCTCCTCCGAAGAGCAGGCGCAGTATCTCGCCAAGCTCGCCGCCGATTACCCCATCGCCTCGATCGAGGACGGCATGGCGGAGGACGACTGGGCCGGCTGGAAGATGCTCACCGACCTCATCGGCGACCGCTGCCAGATCGTCGGCGATGACCTCTTCGTCACCAATACGGAGCGGTTGGCCGAGGGAATTCGCCGGGGCGTCGCCAATTCGCTGCTCGTCAAGGTCAACCAGATCGGCACGCTGACCGAGACGCTCGAAGCCGTCGAGATGGCCAAGACCGCGGGCTACACGTCGGTCATGTCGCATCGCTCGGGCGAGACCGAGGACTCGATCATCGCCGACCTCGCGGTGGCGACCAATTGCGGACAGATCAAGACGGGTTCGCTCGCCCGATCCGACCGGTTGGCCAAGTACAACCAGTTGATCCGCATCGAGGAGCATCTCGGTTCGCAGGCCCGCTATGCCGGCCGTAATGCCTTGAAGGCTTTGGCCCGGAGCTGATCTCCCCCGATTAACGTTCTGACCTTCTCCCCGCAGGGGGGAGGGACAGTGTCAGAGGCAAAGGAGTGTTGAAGCCGGGTCGGTCAAGAAAGCTGGATCCGGCTTTAGCCAGGTCGCCGGCTCTGCCTTAACCACTCGTCAACCTTGTCGGGGCAGGGTGCCGACATGGTCGTTCGTACCCGTCTTCGCGCCATCCTTACGCCTCTTCTCCTCTACGTCGTGTCGGGGGCGATGTCGGCTTACTTCATCCAGACCGCCATCCATGGCGAGCGCGGGTTGAAGACCAAGAACGATTACAGGGTTCAGATCGCCGACCTTCGCACCGACCTCGACCGGCTCAAGGCCGAGCACGCCCAGTGGCAGCATCGCGTCTCCCTGATGCACAGCGACACGGTCGACCGCGATCTCGCCAGCGAGGAGATCCGGCTGAAGCTCGGCTATGTCGATCCGCGAGACCTCGTGATCTTCTCGGATGCCAACCGCAAACACTGAGACGGCCTGCTGACTGGCGTCATTGCCCTTTCATTGCATGCATGTTGGCAGCTGAAGGCGCTTCAAACCAAGTCTCGTGCAATGCAGCAAGGAATTGGTGCAACGCACTATTCCGATAATGCAGATTACCCATGCCGAAACAGAGGCTTGGTGCGCCTCTGAACCGCTTCCGGCCCTCTCGCTTTCGCTATTCGGCTCCGCTAGTTTACCGCCCGAAATGTGATCGGCGTCCACAGTGACGCCGCGGTCGCATGAAGGAGCGCTTATGGCCGTAGCCGCACAACAGTCCCGCGCCGATGACGAGGCTCATGCCGTCGTCGGGCAGCGGAACGAATTCGCCGCCTTCTCCAAGCAGGAGGAGATCGACAGCTATTACGACATGCTGCTGATCCGCCGCTTCGAGGAGAAGGCGGGCCAGATGTACGGCATGGGGCTGATCGGCGGTTTCTGCCATCTCTACATCGGCCAGGAGGCCGTCGTGGTGGGCATGAAGATGGCCACCACGCCTCAGGACAAGGTGATCACCGGCTACCGCGACCACGGCCACATGCTGGCCTGCGGCATGGATCCCAAAGGGGTGATGGCGGAACTGACGGGGCGACGGGGCGGCTATTCCAAGGGGAAGGGCGGCTCCATGCACATGTTCTCCAAGGACAAGAACTTCTACGGCGGCCACGGGATCGTGGGCGCTCAGGTGGCGCTCGGCACAGGTCTCGCTTTCGCCAGCCAGTACACCGAAGACGG
>JAYVMK010000186.1:0-2090 GCA_043758995.1 Lichenibacterium sp.
GCCGTGCGAGGCTGCGAGCCATCGCTACGGTTCGACCCGCGACCTCGTTCAGGCCGGGCTGCTCAACCCGGGACAATGGTTCTAAAGGTCGACCGTCGAAGTCGAGGACGGGCGATTGCGAATTCCGATTCAAGCCGGAAACGCATTCCGGGCTCTTCCGCACTTTTGGTGCAGTTTGGAGAGCAGAGCAGCGCAACCTACGCGGCATGGACAACCCTCCGGTGCAGGAGGTCGAGCTTTCCCCGACCGTACATCTGGCGCTTCACGAGCTTGAGCCGGTTGATGTGTCCTTCGACAGGGCCGGTGCTCCATGGTTCGCTCAACGCGGCCTGCACGGCGTCTTTGTCACGCTGCAGTCCTCGCGTGAATGATGCCAGCAAACTGTCTTGCGCCGTTCCCATCCAGGCCTTCAGCGCGGCTTCGGCCTTCTCCGGCGCTCGCTTAAAGATCGTGCCGGCGAACTCCGACGCGATCTCGCCGGCGCGGACGAGATCGGGGGCGGTCACGCGCAGGTTGGTGAGGAACTCACTCTCGCGAGAGCCGACCTTGTCAGCTGTTACCGTCAGAAGGCGCGCACATCGGCGGCTCGACGGGACCTTCCAGGCCTCGGCAGCGACAGTGTCCACGACCTCGTGGAGGCGCACTCCCGTTTGGCGGCGTTCCGCAAGCCATCGTCTGAGCGTGCGCTCACTGCCCCGGTATCCACGCTCTTTCAGCTCCCGCCACAGCAGCGTCGCATTGCGGCAGCCCTCTTGCCAGCGCTGCTCGAGGTAGGGGCCGTGCGGCCCGACGCTCCCGGGCTGCGGTGGCTTGTCGTGGGCCGGCGCAGTTCCTGCTTTCAGCCATCGCTGAACCGTGATGTGGCTGATGCCGAGGTTCGCACCGATCTGGATCGAGGTCAGGCTGCGCATCTTAAGCTGCAGGATCGCCTCGTAGCGTTCATCACGCCCCTGACGTCGACCGCTTCGCACAGCTTGTTCCTGCGTCAGGTCGGGCAGGCACGTCACGGCCCGCTTGGCATAACGCCGATGGGCTACGCCTCGAGCAGCGGCATGGACCTGCCGACGATAGCGGTCGACAAGTCCCTGTACCGTGTCGCCGAGATTGCGGAGAAGATGCCAGCGATCGGCGACCTGGACGGCGCCGGGCGCCCCGTATCGAGCGCCTTCTGCATAGGCGCCGGCTCGGTCGCGAACGACGATCTCGACACCGGGATGCTCCTTGAGCCACTTGGTTACGGTTTCCGCCGTCCGATCCAATAGGAGATCGATGACGCACCGGCGTTCGAGATCGCAGACGATGGTGCCGTAGCTTTGACCGCGGTGAAAAGCCCAGTCGTCGATGCCGACGAAACGGGGAGCTGGATGTCGGGGGCTCTCTCCGGACCGGATGAGGCGCAGCAAGGTGTCTCCGCTCACCGGCATGGCGAGCCTCACCGCGAGGCGCGATCCGGGCTCACCGCCGAGGACGAGCCCGAGTTGGCGTTGTATGTCGCCGAGCCGTACCGTGCGCCGCGCCTTGACGCCCGCGATGGCAGGCAGCCGCTCGGAGAAGACCCGGCGGGCGCAGTGCAGCGTCGCGCAACGAAAACGACGCGCTCGGACCTCGACCACGACGGGACGACTTTGCCAGGGAAGGTCTGCCAGTCTGCGCCTGTAGTGAGAATGCAGGCGCGTCGAGGGCTGGCCGCATAGTGGGCAATTGGCGGACGCGGCGCTGGAATGAGTGTGGATCACCACCGGCAAGGAAGCCGTGTCGACCTTTTCAGGGATGAGACCGGCTGGGAAGAATGAGAGTAAGCGAGGAGGCATGCTCTCAAGTGATGTCGGTCCCGATCACTGCCGATGCGACCTGTCGACTCGGCCCAGACTGCACCACAAGTGCGGAAGAGCCCGGAACAGCGTCCGGCTTCAAATCGGAATCACCGTCCGGCTTCGTCGGTATCCGCAGGCGATGGTGGCGGACCGCCGATGCTGCCCCGCTCAGCCCGCCTATCGCACCAGATGGGCAGCGATCTCGCAGCCCTTGGCAGTGGGTCGGCCGGTGCCGTCGACGAGGCCGGGCTTGCCCATCCAGGCGACAAGGCCCTC
>JAYVMK010000187.1:0-8153 GCA_043758995.1 Lichenibacterium sp.
CGTCGTTCTCGGTGGCGAGAACCGGCATCGGATGGTCGAAATGGGCGATGAGGCGGAACTTCAGGTCTTGCGTCGAGAGATCGTCGCGCGTGACGGAGCGCACCAGCACGAGGCGGTCGCGGGCTCGCGAGGCCGCCACGTTGAAGCGCTGCTCGTAGGGCAGGGTGGTGAGCGAGGTGCGCCGGCTCCGGTCGGCCACCATGGAGAGGAAGACGACGTCGCGCTCGTTGCCCTGGAAACCGGCGCTGTTCGAGCACAGCACGCGATGGCGCTGCATGGCTTCCTCGCCGATGCGTTCGGTCAGCAGGACGCGCACGAGTTCCGCCTGTTCGGCACCGATCAAAGAGATAACCCCGATGGAGCGGGTCGCGCCCTCCGGGCTGGCGATGAGGGCCGCCACTTCGGCGACGATCACCTCCGCCTCGGCGCGGTTGATCTTGCGCGCGCCGTCGCGCGTGCCATGCGGCACGTGGATGTCGACGAGCGGCGGATCGAGCCGCTCCCCGGCGGCGGGGACGCGCAAGGGGATCAGCGTCTCGGGGTAGAAGCCCATCGAGAAGCGGATGATCGGCTCGACGCAGCGGAAATGCTCCTTCAGCATCAGCCGATCGTCGGGGAAGACGGCCCGCATCAGGTCGTAGAGGCTCTCGCCGGGCTCCAGCAGCGCCGCATAGGGCAGGCGGCGCAGGTAGCGGTGGCGCAATTGCGCGATCTTGCCCTGCGACACGAAGGGCGGTGTCGGGCTCACCTGCCGATCGTCGCCGACCGCCAGGATCTTGCGGCCGCGGAGCAGGGCCGGCAGTTCGGTGACGTCGGATTGCGAGGCCTCGTCGAGAATGACGAGGTCAAAGGCCGCCATGTCGGAGGGCAGTTGCTCGGCGACGCGCCACGTCGGCATGATCCAGCACGGAACCGCATCGTAGCAGCGCGCCATGGCGTCGCGTGCGACGCGGCGATGGCGGCCGGCACCCTTGCCGGTGCCCTTACCGAGACGCCCAAGCGCCCGGACATATTCGACCAAAGCCGATTTCACCCGAGGCGACAGCCGCCGTTCGAGCTCGAAGAAGGCGCGCTCGCGGACGAGTTCGACGAAGAGCTTGCGGCCCCGCCGGTCCGCGGCGTCGCGCTCGCGCGCCAGAGCCGAGAGCGCATCGCGCCGGTCGAGGGTCGCGAGTCGAAGCTCCGCCACGCCGTCGTCCCAGGCCTGTCGCCAGTTCTCGGGGAGGGCGGCGCTGTCGGGATCCGAGCGCAATCGCGCCGCCCAGCGCGGCGCTCCGGCGGCGGCCATGGCGGCGGTGTCCTGGCGCACGGTGGCAAGCGCCTCGTTTCGGCTCCGAACCTCGCCGACCCGCGCCAGAAGGGCTCGCCAGAGGGTCGCGACCTTCTCGGCGGACAGATCGGCCCGTCCGACGAGCTGGTCGAGGATCTGGCGCGCCAAGATCGAGGTGCGATCGGGGCCGGCGAACCGGGCCGCAGTGGCGGCCAGTGTCTCCGCCAGCGCCGACAGCCGGGCCAAGCCCGCGGCGGCATCGATCTGCGTCGCGAGGGCGCGCGCTTCGGCAGGGTCGGCCAGGAGGCGATCCGGTTGGGGAAGGTGCCGGGCCGCCGGTCCGAGGCCGGTCGCGGTCTGCTGGAGGGCGTCCACAAGCGACAGCAGGCGGACCGCTGCTGCCGGACCGCCGGGATCGGCGCCAGGCGCGAGCCCGCTCTCGAGCGCGAGATGCCGCCATCGCGCTGCCAGTGCGGCACGATCCGACGCCAGCCGCAGCGCGTCGGCGACCGCCTGCCATTCCTCGGTCTCAGGCGCGGGCGGCTGACCGCGCACGCGGATTTCGGCGACCCGGTCCTTGGCGGGCGAGTGACCGAGCGAGAACCGCGGCCAGAGCCGCTCGCCGCGCGCCGCTCGCTGAATGGCGTCGCGAGCCTCCGCGTCGCTCTCGATCCCGGGCGGCAGGTCCACGGCGAAAGCGGCGAGCCGTCCGCGCTCGGTGTCGATCGCCCGAAAACTGTCGCAGCAGCCCTGCAGCATGTCGCTCCAGGCGGATCCGTCGTGGCGCCAGAGCCCGTCGAGCAGCGGGGCGAGCCATAGTTGCGCGGCCAGAGCCTCGGCGGCGCCCGCGAGGTCCCGTAGCAGTCCCGCATAGCGGCTCGCCGCAGCGGCGGCCTCGGGCGCGAGATGCAGCCCTCGCGCGGGTCCGGAGGCGGAGCCGGCGGCAAGAGCGTCGGCGCCGAGCCGCTCCTCATGCCAGGCGGCGATTTCCTCGGGCCGCGGCAGATCCTCGACGGCGGGAAGCGCGGCATCGGCATGGTCGAGAAACTCGCCGGCCGCCGCGCGAGCCTCGCCGAGCCGTGCCATCGCGGCCTCGTCCAAGCCGGCCTCGGCAGAATAGAGCACTGGCGCGTCGTCGAACCAGGCCGCGCCGTCGCGCCCGGCCGCGACACGGCGGGCGAGGTCGGCCGGGAGTTCGCCCGAGGGCCCGAGCGGCACGCCTTGCAGGGCCGCGACGCCCTCGACCTCGGCATCGATGGCGGCCAGGCGGCCGCGGATCTTGACGATCTCGGCCTCGCAACGCCGGATCGCGGCGAGACGGATTTCGGGCCGGCTCTCCTCGACCACCGCCTGGATCTCGCGGATCGCACCCTCGACCTGGCGCAGACCCTGGCGCTCGCTCGACAGGATCGAGATCGTCAGCGGCCGCACCTTCTCGGGCAACTGGTCGCGCAACACGCTCAGCGCGGCCTCGCCCCGAGAGACGACCAACACCCTCTGTCCGAGCGCCATGGCGTGGCAGATGATGTTGGCGATCGTATGCGTCTTGCCGGTGCCGGGCGGGCCCTGCACGACGAGCCCCTCGGCCTCGCCGAGAAGCCGCACGATCTTCACCTGATCGTCGTTGAAGGGTTTCGGGAAGAAGACGTCGCCGAAGCCGGGCTCGCCGGGTCTTGCCGGGCCGGCGTCGGTCTCCTCGCCTCCGATCCGGTCACCCAGCGCGGACCAGAGATCCTGCCTCCCGTCGGAGGGAGGCGTAACGAGGCGCTCGGCCAATCCGTCGACCGGCCGGCCGGCTTCGGCGGCGGCGCGGAACCGCGCGATGTCGTCGAGCACCACATGCTGCGATCGCGGGCGGGCATAGAGCACCCAGTCACCGGTCACGACCGGCCCATTGCCGGATGCCGCGCTCTCGGGATCGGCTTCGTAGCGGCCCTCGGCGGCGAAGCGCGCGGCGGCGAGCTTCAGCAGCGGTTCGAAACTCTCGGGCCGGAAGGGCGACAGCCCATCCTCCGCCTCGAGCCGGGCCAGATGGGCGCGCACCGCGGCATCGACCTGGCCGAGGCCCTCGCAGCCCATCTCCTCGTAGGGTTTCAAGTCGACGCGCGGCGCGGCGCCGGTCGGCCGAACGGTCAGTCGTCCATCATCGCCGAGCTCGATCTCGACGGCACATTCGAGGAGGGGCCGCTCGATGCTGCGGCCCTCCCGACGCCACCGCACCGTGCCGATCCCCCACACCGCCTCGACGGCGCCTTCGCTGCCGCCGAGCTCCAGGATCTGCTGCACCCGGTAGAGTTGGCCGTAGAGGGTGCTCGTGCGGCGTCTGAGCGTTTCGGCTTTGGCCCAATCACTCCAGGGGCCTGCGCTCCAGGCTTCGAACTCGTCGGCAAGTCCGGCCTGATCGGCGAAGCGCAGGCGAAGATCGTAGTCGCCCTCTCCCCCGTCCTCTCGACGCTCCGGAACCGCAGCGAAATCCTCCTCGGCGGCGCGATCCGCGGCGATCAGCCCGGCGCGGATTTCCGCCGTGACGGTGCGCAGGATCTCCGGGGCGGGTGCCGGAGGCGTGACGGGGTCGGCGATCTCGGGCAGCCAGGGAACGAGTGCCGGAGGCGGCACAGGGGGCGGAAGACACGGCAGCCGATCGACAGCCAGCCAAACGGCCGTGTCGCCCTCGCCCAGATCGGTCGCGATCCCAGGCAGCCCGCCGATGTCGCTCGACCGGATCGCCATCGCGGTCCCGTCAGGCAGTCGATAATCGGCCAGACGGAAGGCCACGCGCTCGTCCAGTCGCACCACCTGCTCCACATAGTCGAGCAGGTCGACCAGCTTCTCGGCGCTGGTTCGCTCGTCCGATCCGGCGGCTGTCTCCAATGCGTTCAGGGGTCCCGTCCTCGGCTGAGCTTACGCCTGCACAGAAGCCCGGATGGGCCCGCCAAGGCAAGCCGCCCTGTCGCGAGACCGTTCACCGTCCCTCCTGAAACGGGTCGCGTCGCGGCGTCGGCATTGGTAAAGGACAGGGACCCGCGTTCGCGGACCGGCCTGGCGCGTGTCATGCAGTTGCTGACGCGCGCCGAAACTTACGTGCGAGCCTGATCACAGGCCCGAGGCAGCGACGGGATTTAGACGTGAACACAGCAGGGTCCGGGGTGGCGCGCGGGAGCGCCGGAGTGGCGCTTCTCCACCACTTCGTCGAGGCGGGCTACGATAGGGTCGAGCCGGCACTGCTGCACGACGCCGCCACCTTTCTCGATCTCGGCGGCGAGGATATCCGGGCGCGGCTCTATCTCACAACCGATGCCGCCGGCGCCGAACTCTGCCTCCGGCCCGAATATACGATCCCGGCGGCGCGCGCCTATTTGGCGTCGGACGCGGCCGGCCAACCCGCCGCCTTCTCCTATTGCGGCCCGGTCTTCCGGATGCGCGCTGGCGCGCCGGGCGAGCGCGGGCAGGCGGGGCTGGAAAGCTTCGGCCGCACCGACATCGCGGCCGCCGATGCCGAGATCCTGGCCTTGTCGATCGACGCCGTCGAGCGAACCGGAACCCGACTGCAGCGCGTGTCGCTTGGGGATGCCGGCCTCGTCTCGGCCTTGCTCGATGCCGTCGCCCTGCCGCCGCTCTGGCAGCGCCGGCTGAAGCGCGGGCTGGAGAAGGGGCAGGATCTCGAAGCGGTGCTGCGCGGCGCTCCGGCCCGAAGGCCCGAGCATTCCGGACTCCTCGCCGCGCTGGCGGGCGCCGACGGCCAGGACGCGCATGCGCTGGTGACCGATCTCCTGTCGATCGCCGGCATCGCGACGGTCGGCGGCCGCTCGGTCGGGGAGATCGCGGATCGGTTCCTGTCGCAGGTCGCTCAGGGCGCGGTGCCCGATTTCGGCGACGAGCGGCGTCGCATGCTCCAAACGTTCTTCGCGGTATCGGGCGAGCCAGACCGCGCCTCGGGCCAGCTTCGCGCGCTGACCGAGGATGCCGGGCTCGACCTCAAGGGCGCGCTCGACCTCTTCGACGAGCGCACCGGCTTCATGGCGGCGCAGGGCGTCGACCTCGGTCGTCTCCAGTTCCGCACCGCCTTCGCGCGCAACCTCGACTATTACACGGGCTTCGTCTTCGAGGCCTTCGGCGCGAGCCCCGACGGGCCGGTGATCGGCGGCGGCCGTTATGACCGGCTGGCCCAGGCGCTCGGCAGCCCCGACCCGGTGCCGGCCGTCGGCGCCTCCATCTGGCTCGACCGCCTCGACGAGGAGCAGACAGCGTGAGCGCCGACAAGCCTTTCGTCCTGGCGGTCCCGTCCAAGGGGCGGCTTCAGGAGAACGCCTTCGCGTTCTTCTCCCGCGCCGGCCTGAAGCTCGTTCAGGGTGGCGGCAGCCGCGACTATCGTGGCCGGCTGGCCGGCTTCGAGCACTTGGAGATCGCCTTCCTGCCGGTGGCCGAGATCGTGTCGAGCCTCGGCGACGGCACGGCCCATCTCGGCGTCGCCGGCGAGGATGTCTTGCGGGAGGCCATCCCGGAGGCCGAGCGTTCGGTGGTCTTTCTGACGAAGCTCGGCTTCGGTCAGGCCGACGTCGTGGTCGCGGTGCCCCGCGCCTGGATCGACGTCCGCACCATGGCGGATCTCGAGGATGTGGCGGCGAGCTTCCACGCCCGGCGCGGCCGGCGCATGCGGGTCGCCACCAAATATGTCAATCTCACGCGTCGCTTCTTCGCCGAACGCGGCGTCACCGACTATCGGATCGTGGAGAGCCTCGGCGCCACCGAGGGCGCGCCGGCGGCGGGCGGGGCGGAACTCATCGTCGACATCACCACGACCGGCGCGACGCTGCAGGCCAACGCCCTGAAAGTGCTCGACGACGGCGTGATGCTGCGCTCCGAGGCCAATCTCGCGGCGTCGCTCCGGGCCGACTGGAGCGAGGCGCACCGGCAGATGGCGCGCACGATTCTCGGCCGCATCGCCGCCGAGGAGCGCGCCCGAACCACGCGGGAACTGCGGGCCAATTTCCCCGCGGGCGTCCCCGATGTCGAAGGGGGCGTGCTCGAGCCGATGGGTGCCCGGCGCTTCGGCCGTGAGGAGGGCCGCCTTGTGCTGCACTGCCCCGTCGCCCGCGCGCCCGACCTCGCCGACTGGCTCATCGGGCAAGGGGCCGAGGAGGTCGCCGTGGCGCCGCTCGACTATGTCTTCGCCGCCCGTAACCCGCTGTTCGAGGCGTTGGTTGAGCGGTTGGGGTGACTATGCTTCTCCTCTTGCGGGAGAAGAAGCTTCGACGAAGTCAGGATGGACGAGGCGGCCGTGGCGCGGTCGATTCTTCGACCCTCCGGAGCGCACTGCGGTAGCCCCCATCCGCGATCGCTTGGCGATGCCGCGTCCTGCCGCGAGGAAGAAGGGCAGGATGCAAAGCGGTGTCGCCTCTCGGTCAGCCCTTGCGAAAATGCTTCGACAGCTTCAGCCCCTGAGCCTGGTAATTCGACCCCGCGACCGCGCCGTATAGCGTCCTCGGCGGCTCGGACATTCGCTCGTAGACCAAACGGCCGACGATCTGCCCGTCCTCCAGCACGAAGGGCACGTCGCGCGAGCGAACCTCCAGCACGGCGCGTGACCCCGCGCCGCCGGCTTCCGCGCAGCCGAAGCCCGGGTCGAAGAAGCCTGCGTAATGGACGCGGAACTCGCCCACCAGCGGGTCGAAGGGCGTCATTTCGGCGGCATGATCGGGGGGCACCCGCACGGACTCCTTCGAGGCCAGGAGGTAGAACTCGCCGGGGTCGAGGATCAACTCGCGCCGGGCGCGGACGTGGATCGCCTCCCAATAATCGCGCGGGTCGAGCGCATCGACGAGGTCGACGTCGATGATCCCGGTATGGCGCTTGGCGCGATAGCCGACCAGGCCCGCGGCGTCGAAACCCGCGAGGTCGATCGACACCGCCACGCCGCCCGCGATGACCGGCTCGGCTCCGGCCACCAGCGGCTCGGCGGCATGGAGCGCGTGATGGCCGGCGTCGTCCAAGCGTCCATCGCCGCAGCTGAAGCGGATCTGCGATAGACGCGAGCCGGCTCTCACCCGCACCGGGAAGGTGCGCGGCGACACTTCGGCATAGAGGAGACCGTCGTAACCCGCCTCGATCGTGTCGAAGCGGCGCGCGCGGTCGGCGATGACGCGGGTGAAGACGTCGATGCGCCCCGTCGAGCTCTTGGGATTGGCGGCGGCGCGCACGTCCGCAGGAAGGGCCAGCCGGTCGTCGAGCTCCACCACCGTCACGGTGCCGGGCTCCAGGATGACGCCGCTCGACAGGTCGAGTTCATCCGCCGCCTGCGCCCGGATGCCATCCATGACGCTGCGGCCCTGCCCGGGCAGGAAGCTGGCCCGCACCCGCCAGGCGCGCCGGCCGAGGCGCAGGTCGAGGCTCGCCGGCTGCAGCACCGGGGCGGCGCCGTCCGGCGGCAACGCGGAGCGGATCGCGCCGGCGTCGCGCAGGGCCTGGATCTGATGGGCGGCGAGGAGACCCGGCGCGAAGCCCGCGGGTGAATTCATGGATGCAAGTCCGTGGCGCGAGGATGCGTCTCCGCCGAGGTACCCCCAACGGCGCCTGCCGCCAAGCCGTCACATCCAACGGTACCGCGGATGCGGAGTGACATAACGAACATAATGTTCTTTTTATCAGTCCAAGCTCTTGCCTCCCTGCGCGAGAGGCGTATGACGGAGCCACGATGCAGCGTGAGCCCGACATGACCGACAAGTTCGCCGCCCTCCGCCCCGCCACCCGCCTCGTCCACGGCGGCACCGTTCGCACGCCCTTCGGCGAGACCTCGGAAGCGCTCTTCCTCACGCAAGGCTTCATCTACGACACCGCGGAGGCCGCTGAGGCGCGCTTCAAGGGCGAGGATCCCGGCTTCATCTAC
>JAYVMK010000188.1:0-10275 GCA_043758995.1 Lichenibacterium sp.
TGTCGCCGAAGTCGATGATGCCGGCGATGCGCGACGGGTCGGCCTCGTCGTTCAGAAGGTTCGACGGGTTGAAGTCGCCATGAATGATCTGCTGGGCCAGCCGGTCTCGGTGCGGCAGGACGTGCTCGGCGAAATCATCGAGGACCGCGCCGACCAGCCCCCGGCGCTCCGGCGCCACGACGCCGAGGCGGCCCGCGAGATCCTGAAAATGGCTGAGGTCCCAGCTGAGCCTGCTCTGGGGCGGGCGCTGCGGGCAGGCGCCGAGCGCGAGACCGAGGGAGGCCAGCAGGCGTCCGAGCTGCAGCAGCGTCTCGATTGACGGGGTGGCGAGATGGAGTTGCCGTCCGTCGAGATAGGTCAGCATGCGGACGATGCGGGGCGACGGGTCGGGCTGCGAGAACGGCGCGGCCCTCCGAACAACGCGGGGAACGGGAAGCTCAGGTGCATTCTCGGCGATGAAGCGCAGCACGTCGTCCTGGAAGGCCAGCGCCGCCGGGTCCTCGGCGGGATTGGCGACCTTCAGCGTGAAGCGGCGCCCATCGGCGGCATCGAGGCGAAAGGTCTCGTCGCGCTCGCTCGACAGGCGCGTGGCGCGGCCCGACACGCGATACAGCGTCTCGGCGAGTCGCTCGGCTTCATCGAGGGTCAGCGGCTGCCAGAGCGAGGCGAGGGGATCGGCCGGAGCGTATGGTTGCTGGTGAGGGCCGGTCATGCGCCAATCTGCCGGAGGCATCGAAGTTCAAAGCGACGCCGGCCGTCTCCCCTCTCCCTTGTGGAAAGGGGCAAGCGGTGAGGGGCGGTGCAGGTGCTCACGGCGCTTCCCGTCGAGGAGCCCGCAAAATTCGGAGGGGCCGTTCCGACCCTCACCCCCGGCCCCTCTCCACAGGGGAAAGGGGAATCGAGCCAGGCTAACGTCGCGGTTCGATGCATCATGCGGAGCCCGCCGTCTCCCGGAGGACGGAGCCTGCCGGCCCGAAGGGCACGACCCGGTTGTGGATGTCATGGCCGATGTCGGCGCGGCCGAGCCAGGGGATGCCGGAGCGCTCGCACCAGAACCGCACCACGGCCTCCTCGTCGAGGCCGAAGTCGGGTTCGTTCGGCGGGATGGCGCTGCAGCGGCCGAGCCTGATGCCGGCGACGCGGCGAATGCCAGGGTTGCTGGTGATGTGGAACATGGCGCGGTCGATGCGGTACATCTGCTCCGACACCTCCTCCAGCATCAGCACATGCCCGTCGAGATCGGGCTGCAGGGCCGTGCCGAGCAATTGGCTGAGGATCGTGATGTTGAAGGCCGCGGTCGGGCGGCTGTCGTCGACGGTCGGTTCCAGCGCCGCGGGATCGCGCTCGACGAGCCAGCGCAGCGCGCGGGTCGCCGCCTGCTCGCCGCCCGAGCGCAGCACGTCCTGCGCCACGGGGCCATGCGCCAGAGCCGTGCCGCCGGCGCCGTACAGTCCCGCCAGCAGGGTTCCGCAATCACTGTAGCCGAGAAAAGGCTTGGCCAGGGCGGCGGGAGTGAGCGCGGCCAAAACTACCTCGGCGATGCGGCAGGATCCGTAGCCACCGCGGCCGAACCATATCGCGTCGACCTCCGGATCGTTGGCGACCGCGATCAGAGCATCGGCCCGAGTCGCGTCGTCGCCGGCGAAATGGCCGTGACGTAGCCAGCATTGCGGTTGAAAGGCGAGGACCGGTGTGGTGTCGGAATAGAGCGACGCCGCCAGAGCCTGGATGCGGGGCTCGACCTCCGGCGACATCGACGAGGCGGGAGCCACGACCGCGATCCGCATGCAAATTCCCCCACTCCACGCCAGAAAGGCCTAACCGTTCTGTTTCAGGACAGACGGCGATTAGACTACTCTGCCGGCTTCACCGTGTCGCCTTTCGGGAGATCCGGGCCGATGATGAGGCCGCGCCGCCGTCTCTCGACCGCCGTCGTTCTGCTGCTCGGGCTCGTTTCGCTGCCCGGTCCCGGGAACGTCGCTCCGGCAACCGCTTCATCCTCCTGCGCCTACGACCCATTGGATTCGACCGTCACCGTCGCGGCCGTCACTGAGACGCTCGACGTCACCCTGGTCGACGGCCGTAGCCTGCGCCTTGCCGGCATCGCGGCGCCGCTCGCAACCGCGACCTCGCCCGACCTGCCGGCCCGGGCACGCCAGGCGCTCGTTGCCTGGGGCGCCGCGCCGGGCGGCGTGGTATTGCACGTTCTCGCGCCCGGCCCCGACCGCTGGGGCCGCGTGGGTGCACTTCTTTTCCGCAAGGATAAGCCGGACTCCGCCGCCGAGGCGCTGATCCAGGCCGGCCTTGCTCGCGCCAGACCCGAGTCAGCGGCCCACGCCTGCTTCCCCGCGCTCCTCGCCGCCGAGGCCGAGGCGCGCAACCAGCGACGCGGCCTCTGGGTCGATCCCCGCTATGCCGTGCTCGATGCCTCGGACGCAGAGGGGCTCGCCGTCCAGGGCGGCGACATGGCGCTGGTCCAAGGCATCCTGCATCAGCACCAGGGACGCGGCGCGCTCTATCTGGCGCTTGGCCGGGATCGCTGGGGCTTCGTCGCCATCGTGTCGCGCCGCGACGCGCTGCGGTTCGCCAAGGCGGGATTCGATGTCGCCGATTACGAGGGAACCCCGGTGCGGCTGCGTGGCGACCTCGACCTGCGCTTCGGAGCGCGGATGCGCCTCACCGATCCCGACGCGGTCGAGAGCCTGGAGCCCGGCTCGCTCGGCCCGGAACCCGACGCGAAACACTGGACGGCCCGCGCGCGACCCCGCTAGGAAGGGGCATGTGGCGAAACTGGGACGAGCGATCCAGATGGAGCAGACGGTGAGGACGAGCGGCGCTGCCGTGCGGTTGCGGGCACGCCGCACCCGCACGGGCTCGGCGCTGCGCCTCTCGCTGTCTCTCGCCCTGGCCCTGGCGCTGGCGGGCTGCGCCGGCTCGCTCGACGACAAGCCGCAGCCTCTCGACGTCTCGATCACGGTGCCGCTGCCTCCGGCCGCTCCGCGAACGACCGGCGTCGACAGCCCCGCGGCGCGTGAGCACAAGCAGCTCGTGGCCTATTTCGGCGGCGAGTATCACGCGCCCGCGATCGAGCGTTTCGTCGACGAGGTCCTGGTGAAGCTGGCCGCCGCCAGCGACACGCCGAGCCAGGTCTATCGGGTCACCATCCTCAACTCGCCCATCGTCAACGCCTTCGCGCTGCCCTCGGGCGAGATCTTCGTGACGCGCGGTCTTCTGGCCCTGGCCAACGACACGTCGGAACTCGCCGCCGTCATGGCGCACGAGATCGCCCATGTCACGGAGCGTCACGCGCTGCGACGGGCCGAGATCGAGAAGACATCGGCCGTCATCACCAAAGCCGCCGCCGTCATCGACGATCAGAACCGTCAGAAGAACTTCCAGAACTACGCACAGCTGACGCTGGCCTCCTTCTCGCGCCAGCAGGAGATCGACGCCGACCAGGTCGGAATCCGCGTCATCGCCAAGGCTGGCTTCGATCCTTTCGCAGCCTCACGCTTCCTCGTGTCGCTCGGCCGCGCCACAGACCTGCGCCAATCGCTCCACCCCGGTGCTCAGGCCAAGCCCGATCTGATGGCGACCCATCCCTCGACACCCGAGCGCGTCGCTCATGCGGTTGCGGTGGCGCGGGGGATCGCGGCGCCGGGCATCGGAGAGACCGGCCATGACAAATACCTCGCCGCCATCGACGGCATCCTTTATGGAGACGATCCCGCGCAGGGGTTCGTCCGCGGCCGGCGCTTCATTCATCCGAAACTCGGCTTTGCCTTCACGGCCCCCGAGGACTTCGTTCTCGAGAATTCCGCCCAGGCGGTACTCGGCGTGACGCCGGACGGCAGCCAGGCGTTGCGGCTCGACAGCATGAAGGTCTCGGCGGAGACGAGCCTCGAATCCTACCTCGCCTCCGGTTGGATCGAGGGCCTGCAGGCCCAGGGGACGCCCGAGCCGACCAAGGTCAACGGCCTCACCGCCATCACGGTGACGGCCAAGGCCGATGCCTGGTCGTTCCGCCTGGCCGCGGTTCGGGTCGGTGGGGAGGTCTACCGCTTGACCTTCGCCGCCAAGGACCTGACGCCCGAAACGGACCGGCGCTTCCGCGAGGCGATCGACACGTTCCGGCGCATCACTCCGGAGGACGCGCGCGACGTGAAGCCCATGCGCGTCGCTGTCGTCACGGCGGCGGCTGGCCAAGGTGCCGAGGCGCTCTCGGCCGGGATGGCGACACCGGATCATCCGCTCGAAAACTTCGAGGTTCTGAACGGGCTCGACGGCTCGACGCTAGAGCCGGGTCGCCGTTACAAGATTGTTGTCGAATAGAGCGATTTCACTCGACTTTCATCATTGTCAAGCCGGTACATTGAGGCGCGGCGTAACCACGCGTCGACTGAAACCTTCCCCGCCCGCGCACGTAGTTCCTTCGAGGGCGCGGGGAGTCGACCATGTTGCAAATGGCGGGCGTGAGGCGGCAGTTCGTGAAGGCTGCCATGGCGGCCAAGTTCCTGGAGCGCGACGAAGAACGCGCGCTCGCCGAGAGCTGGCGGCACCGTGGCGACGAACAGGCCCTGCATGAACTCGCAGCCGCCCATATGCGTCTCGTCATCGCGCTGGCGGCCCGGTTTCGGCACTACGGCCTTCCCCTCGCCGACCTGATCCAGGAGGGCCACGTCGGCCTCCTCGAGGCTGCGGCGCGGTTCGAGCCCGAGCGCGAGGTGCGCTTCTCCACCTATGCGACATGGTGGATTCGCGCCTCGATCCAGGATTACATCCTGCGCAACTGGTCCATCGTGCGCGGCGGGACGTCGTCGGCGCAGAAAGCGTTGTTCTTCAACCTGCGTCGCCTCCGGGCGAAGCTGTCGCGCGAAGGCGGTCCCGAGTCCAATGCCTCGATGTTCCAGACCATCGCGCTGGCCATCGGCGTCTCGCCTGCCGATGTCGAGCTGATGGATACGCGCCTGTCGGGCCCCGACGTGTCTCTCAATGCCCCGGTCGCCGACACCGATTCTTCGGGCCAGACCGAGCGGGTGGAATTTCTGGTCGACGACAAGCCGCTGCCGGACGAGACCGTCGGTGAGCAGATCGATGGCGACCGGCGGATCCTGTGGCTGCGGGAGGCGCTGAAGGTCTTGAACGAGCGTGAATTGCGCATCGTGCGCGAACGACGTTTGGTCGAGGAGGCGGCAACGCTCGAGGCGCTCGGCTCGCGTCTAGGCATCTCGAAGGAGCGTGTTCGCCAGATCGAGAACCGCGCCATGGAGAAGCTCCGCCGCGCTCTCTCGGATCGCACCGAGGCCGACGCGGCCCGCGCTCTCGTCGCGATAGCGTCGTAGCCATCCCCAGCGGGGTGGTCCGATCCCCTGCTGGATGAGGTCGTTGCTGGCCCGCTCAGTGCGCCTCGTCCCAATTATGCGCTGCGCCAGCTTCGACGGCGAGCGGGACTGACAGCGCCACGACAGGGTTGGGTGCGTCGATCATCACGCGCTTGATGACCGGAATGGCGCGCTCCACCTCGTCGTCCCGCATCTCGAAGACCAGTTCGTCGTGGACCTGAAGCAGCATGCGGGCGTCGAGCTTTTCGGCTGCCAGCGCCGCATCCATGCCAACCATGGCGCGGCGAATGATGTCCGCGGCCGTGCCCTGGATCGGCATGTTGATGGCCGCGCGCTCGTTGAAGGCGCGTTCCGACGGGTTCGAAGCATTGATCCGCGGATAGTGACACTTGCGCCCGAACAGGGTCGAGACATATCCCTGCTGGCGCGCCAGCTTCTTCGTGGCCTCCATGTAGTCGCGAATGCCGGGAAAGCGCAGGAAATAGGTCTTGATATACTCTCCCGCCTCGTTGCGCGGGATGGAGAGCTGGTTCGCCAGTCCGAAGGCCGAAATGCCGTAGATGATCCCGAAGTTGATCGCCTTGGCGCGGCGCCGAACCTCGGCGGTCATGTCGGCTAGGGGAACGCCGAACATCTCGGAGGCCGTCGTGGCATGGATGTCCCGCCCTTCGGCGAAGGCCTGCTTCAGCTGCGGAATGTCGGCGATATGGGCGAGCAGCCGGAGTTCGATCTGTGAATAGTCGGCCGAGACGAGCTTGTGTCCAGCCTCGGACACGAACGCGGTGCGTATCTTGCGCCCGGCCTCGGTGCGGATCGGGATGTTCTGGATATTGGGGTCGGAGGAGGAGAGGCGGCCCGTGGTGGTCGCGGCCAGCGCGAAGGACGTGTGGACGCGACCGCGATCGGCGAAGGTCGGCAGCGCGTCGGTATAGGTGGCCTTGAGCTTCGACACCTGGCGCCATTCGAGCATCAGCCGGGCGAAGCCGTTGCCGGTCTCGGCGAGGTCGTCGAGCACCTGGGCCGAGGTCGACCAGGCGCCGGTGGCGGTCTTCTTGGCGCCGGGCAATCCCATCTTGCCGAACAGGATGTCGCCGAGCTGCTTCGGCGAGCCGAGGTTGAAGCTCTCGCCCGCGACCTCGAAAATCTCCGATTCCAGCCGCGCCATGGTCTGGGCGAAGTCGCCCGAAAGGCGTGACAGGATCTGGGAATCGATGGCGATGCCGCGCCGCTCCATGCGGGCCAGGGCCCCCACCAGCGGTCGCTCGAGCGTCTCGTAGACGGCCGTCATGGCTTCGGCCGGGAGGCGCGGCTTCAGCACGCGCCAGAGGCGGAGCGTGACGTCGGCATCCTCGCCCGCATAGGCGGTCGCCTTGTCGAGCGGCACGCGGGCAAAGCCCACGAAGCTCTTGCCCGACCCCGCCACATCCTTGAACGGGATCGTATCGTGGCCGAGATGGCGCTTGGCAAGCTGGTCCATGCCGTGCGTGTCGGTCGTCGCGGCCGCGTCGAGCACGTAGGACATCAGCATCGTGTCGTCGTAGGGCGCCACCTCGATGCCGTGCGCCTTGAAGACCAGCCAGTCATATTTCATGTTCTGGGCGACCTTCAGCACGTCCGGCGCTTCGAGCAGCGGTCGCAGCCGTTCGAGCACATCGCCGAGCGCCAGCTGAGCCGGCGGCGGCTCGTCGGGCGCCAGAGTGGCCTCGGCGAAGAGGCCGCCCTCGGGAATCACTGGCCTTCGCCCCTTCTTGGGATCTTTGGGCTCTGCCGGGGGTGGCGGGGCGAGATGCCCCACCGGGATATAGAAGGCATGGCCCGGCTCGGTGGCCAGCGCCACGCCGATCAGCTCCGCCACGCGGGCGTCGAGCGATGTCGTCTCGGTATCGATCGCCACGACCCCGGTCTCGTGCGCCTCGGCGATGACGGCGTCGAGCGCCGCCAGGGTCGTAATGCAGCGATAGCGCGAATGGTCGAAGGGCAGGACCCGCATCTCGGCGGCCACTCTCGCGGCCAGCGTCCCCGGTCCATCGAGCTTCGGCAATGCCGCCGCGATGGCAGCGGCATCCGGATGTTCTCCGTCCGCCTCGGCGGCATCGTCCGGGTCGAGCGCCACGATGCCGCTGCCCTCGCCGACGGGTGCGGCCGCGCCGCCCTTGCGAGTCCGCCAGCCGCCCGGGCCAACAAGCCGCTCGTCGGCGTCGACCTCGTCGAGCGTCAGGCCGTAGAGCTCGGCGATACGGCGCGTCAGCGTGGTGAATTCCAGCGCCTTGCAAAAGGCCACGAGCTTTTCACCCTGGACCAGCGGCATGCGTAAGGCGTCGAGCGGCACCGCGACGTCGACGGTCTCGCAGAGCTTCACGAGGTCGCGCGAGACGCGGATGCGCGCGACATTCTCGGGCAGCGTCAGGGCTTCGCGGCGCTTCGGCTGCTTGATCTCCCCGGCACGGGCCAGCAGCGTGTCGAGGTCGCCATATTCGGCGATGAGCTGCGCGGCGGTCTTGATGCCGATGCCGGGCGCGCCCGGCACGTTGTCGGTGGAATCGCCCGCCAGCGCCTGCACGTCGACGACGCGCTCCGGCGCGACTCCGAAATAGGCCACGACCTCGTCGATGCCGATCAGCCGCTCCTCGCGAGCGCCCGCCGCGCCGGGCACGCCCGACGCGGGGTCGTACATGGAGATACCGTCGCCCACGACCTGCATCAGGTCCTTGTCGGGCGACACGATGGTGACGTCGGCGCCCGCCGCTCGCGCCTGGCGGGCATAGGTGGCGATGAGGTCGTCGGCCTCCCAGGTGTCCTGTTCGACCGGCACCATGCCGAAGGCCCGAACGGCCTCGCGCATGAGGTAGAACTGCGGCACGAGGTCTTCCGGCGGCTCGTTCCGATGCGCCTTGTAGGCGGGGTAGAGCTCCTTGCGGAAGGAGTTCTCGCTCTTGTCGAAGATGACGGCGAGGTGAGTCGGCCGCGTGCCCATGGCGCCCTCCCGCACGAATTGCAGGAGTTTGGTGGCGAAGAGGCGGACGGCGCCGGTGGGCAGCCGGTCCGAGCGATAATTGTACTTCTGATCCTGGCGGATCGACTGGAAGTAGGCGCGGAAGATGAAGGCCGAGGCGTCGACCAGGAACACGTGGTCGCCGGCCGCGACGGGTCTCGAAGGGGGCATGGGAACGGGCGCATCCAAGGGCGGGTTATGACATTGTAGCGGGATGCCGTTCGACGTGGCACCCCACCCCTTGAGAGATTGCGCGAATGACCGAAGACCGCAGGATGACCGTCGCGAAGCTGATCGACCATCTCGGCCGCTTCCCCGCCGAGGCGGAGGTGGTCGACCTCGACCTGTCGGTGCTGATCGACGCCGACGCGAACCTCGTCCAGAGCCTGTCGCTGTGGGAGAAGGACGACGAGGACGAGGACGAGCCCGACGACCCCGAGCGGGAAGACATTCCCCCGAGCGGTGACCGCAAGGTGGTCGATCTGTCGCCGCGACGGTCGAAGCCGTAGGGGGTGTACCGGCATGCTGCTCATCCCCGCGTATGCGGGGATCCAGCGCAAAGTGTCCGGCCGAAGGCCGGCCTCTGTTACCAGCGGTGGTGTTAGCGGGACTTGGCCAGAGGTCGTGGGCCTTCGGCCGTTTTTTCACGGTGGATCCCGCCTCCGCGGGGATGAGCGGAAGAGGCCTGACCTAGCCCGCTAGGCGCGCCATCGCGGCGGCGAAGCGGCGGCGCACAAGGTTCCTTGCGTGGTGGCGGCCGCCTTCGACCTGAAGGCGGCCGCGGGTCCAGACGCAATCGACCAGCGCCGCGCCTGCGCCGAACACCCAGGCATCGAGGATCGTCTCATCGCGGTGACCCGCCAGAGCCGGATGGTCGGCGTCGAGCGACACGATGTCGGCCGGTCCGCCGACAGCGAGGCCGGCCTGGGGCTGCCCGAGCGCCGCGTGACCGCCCTCGACCACATGATCGACGAGCGCGGCCCCCGTCGATTGTCCGGCCGCGGCCAGAACGTTGCGGGCGCGGCGGGCCAGGCGTTGGGAATATTCGAGCTGTCGCATCTCGCCCGCGGCATCGACCGAGACGTTGGAATCCGTGCCGATGCCGATTCGGCCGCCCGACGCGAGAAAACGGGGCGCGTCGAAGATCCCGTCGCCGAGATTGGCTTCGGTGACGGGGCAGAGCCCCGCCACGGCGCCGCTCCTCGCCATCGCGCCGCTTTCGGCGTCGGTCATGTGGGTGGCATGGATGAGGCACCAGCGGCGGTCGACGGGCGCATGGTCGAGCAGCCAAGCGACGGGCCGGGCGCCACGCTGCGCCACGCAATCCTCGACCTCCCGCATTTGCTCGGCGACGTGGATGTGGATCGGCTGCCCGTCGGCGAGGGCCGTCACGGCGAGGAGTTCCTCGGGCGAGGCGGCGCGCAGGCTGTGGGGCGCGACGCCCACATGGGCACCGTCGAGACCGGCGACGACGTGGCGGCTTGCGGCGAGCAGACGCTCGTAGAGGTCGAGGTCGCAGGCGAAGCGACGCTGCTCCGGCCCGGCGCGGTCGCCGGAGAAACCCGAGCGGGCGTAAAAGACGGGGAGCAGGGTGAGGCCGATGCCCGACGTCGCAGCCGCGGCGGCGATGCGCGCCGCCATTTCGGCCGGATCGTCGTAGGGGCTCCCGTCGGGCGCGTGGTGGAGATAGTGGAACTCGCCGACCCGCGTGAAGCCCGCCTCCAGCATCTCTACATAGACCTCGGCCGCCACCGCCTCGACGTCCTCCGGCGTCATGGCCAGCGCGAAGCGGTACATCACCTCGCGCCAGCTCCAGAAACTGTCGGGGCCCGCGCCGCGCGTCTCGGCGAGTCCCGCCATGCCGCGCTGGAACGCGTGGGAGTGGAGGTTCGGCAGGCCGGGCAGGCCGATCCGGTGCGACGGAGCGCCCGGCAAACGCCC
>JAYVMK010000189.1:0-11129 GCA_043758995.1 Lichenibacterium sp.
CTCATTGATAAAGCGACCATGTACAGTCGTGTGCGCTGTTGTGGAAGTTCGGTCAACTCATTGGTTGCAAGTTCAGCACAATTTGTTGGCCCAAACCAATATCCAGCCTTTCTAATCGCACGCTCAAGTTCAAGAAACCAGGCTCCCCCTTCTCCATACCGCAGGAATGGCGCATTTTCGAGTACAAGTACCTTGGGGCGCTGTTCACCGAACTCGCCGATCAATCGGAGAATCTCGAAAAAAAGGCGACCGCGCGGATCATCAAACCCTCGTCGCTCACCTGCTTGACTAAAGCTCTGGCATGGGAACCCTGCATGAAGGACGTCGACCGGCGTAAGCCCCTCGCCGGCTACCGTCACCTCCTCGACACCTCTTTGAAGCAGTCGAACGTGTCCCAGGTTCTCGGCATAGGTTTTCGCCGCGAATTCGTCGAGTTCAATCGCCCAACTGGTTGCAAATTGGGCTTGCTCAAATCCTAGGCAGAACCCGCCGATCCCCGCGAACAGCGCTCCGCAGGTGAACTGCGGTACCTTGCGGTCTAGCGCTGTCTCGCTCCCGACCTGCTCACTCTTCACGCGTGCTGCTCCGACCTACCGAACGCTTCACCCGTAGCACTAATCGGCTCGGCCTGCAGCAGGATCGTATTCACGCGTTTGAACTATGGACGGCGGCCGTCTTCGAGGACGCCGTGGAGGTAGCGGCTTGGTTCACTCTTTCCGCCCCGCTCAGCGCCTGAGAACCGAAATTTGCAGTGCATTGCTGGCCAGTGCGCCTCTGGCAAGCTGAACTATGCATTTCCGGCCTGAGCCCGCACGCCTCCTCGACGAACAGCTCCAACTTCGGATCCAGGCGAAGAGCGAACCTGTTAGTTCGGGCGGGCGGGCCATCGCGCTGGCCTAACCCTGGACGCTGTCCTCGATCAGGACAGCGTCGTGCTCGCACGCGCCACCAGGTGCAAAGTAGCGCTGTCTAAGTACGGTTACTCATCAATGCGCTACTTTGGGTAGTGGTTGGATCGGTCCTCTCCGAGCGGGAGATGCGGCGAGGCCACAAGCACCCTGAAGCTATTGCCCTCGCGCCACCCTTTCACGCTGCTATCCCCCCCTTGCATGCATCCCGCGCCCGGCCTACCCCTCCCGCCAACACCAGGGAGGATTCCGCCATGGCTCCGATCCAACGCCGCACGCTTCTGCAAACCTCCGCCGTCGCGGCCGCCGCGGCCCTCGCGGGAGGCCCCGCCCGGGCGCAGTCCGCGGCCCCCGCCGCCGCACCCGATGCGAAAACCCCCGCCCCGCCCCCCGGCGCGGCCCCGAAAGGCCCGCTGGCCGAGCCCGTCACCCGCATCGTGGCCCGCTATGCCGCCACGTCGCCGGCGTCGCAGATCCCGCAGAACGTCCGCCACGAGGCGGCCCGGACGCTGCTGAACTGGGTCGGGGTCGCGGTCGGCGGGTCGCGGGAGGGGGCGCCGGATCATGCCGTGAAAGCTCTGGCCCCCTTCTCCGGTCCCCCGCAGGCGGGCCTGTTCGGCCGCGGCGAGCGGCTCGACGCGCTGCATGCCGCCCTGGTCAACGGCATCTCGTCCCACGTGCTCGACTTCGACGACACGCATCTGAAAACCATCATCCACCCGGCCGGCCCGGTGGCGTCGGCGCTGACCGCCTGGGCGCAGTACCGCCCCGTGTCGGGCGCGGACTTCATGACCGCGCTGGTGCTCGGCTGCGAGATCGAGTGCCGCATGGGCAATGCCGTCTATCCCGAACATTACGCCAAGGGCTGGCACATCACCGGCACCACGGGCGTGTTCGGCGCCGCGGCCGCGATGGGGCGCGTGCTCGGGCTCGACGAGCAGCACATGACCTGGGCGATCGGCCTCGCGGCGTCGCAGCCGGTGGGCCTGAAGGTGCAGTTCGGCTCCGACACCAAGAGCTTCCACCCCGGCCGCGCCGCGCAGAACGGCATGGTGTCGGCGCTGCTGGCCCAGCAGGGTTTTACGGCCTCCGAGGTGGCACTCGAGGGGTTCGACGGCTGGGGCCAGGCGATGAGCACCCGCCACGACTGGTCGGAGGTGACGGAAGGGCTCGGCTCCCGCTACGAGATTGCGCTGAACACCTACAAGCCCTTCGCCGCCGGCATCGTCAGCCACCCCGCCATCGATGCCGCCATCCAGCTCCGGGCGGCGGAGGGCTTCAAGCCCGAGGACATCAAGGCGGTCGACATGAAGGTCCACCCGCTGGTGCTGAACCTGATGGGCAAGACCGACCCCAAAGCGGGGCTCGAAGGCAAGTTCTCGATCTATCACGCCGTCGCGGTGGCGCTGGTGACGGGGCGCGGCGGCGAGCAGGCCTTCACGGACGCCGCCGTCACCGATCCGCGGGTGATCGCGGTGCGCAAGACCGTGACGGCTGTGGTGGATCCCTCGATCAAGGCCGACCAGGTGGACCTGAGCGTGACGCTGAAGGACGGGCGCGTGCTGCACAAGTTTATCGAGCATGCCGTCGGCAGCCAGGCCAACCCGATGACCGACGCGCAGCTGGCGCAGAAATTCACCGACCTCTGCGAGGGCATCCTGCCGGCGCCCCAGGCGAAGCGCCTGCTCGACCTCTGCTGGGGCGTCTGGGACTTGCCGGACGTCGGCGAGATCGGGCGAACCGGCGCGGCCGTGGGGTGAGGCCCACGACGCCGGCCGTCTCCCCTCTCCCTTGTGGAGCGGGGAGACGCGCCAGGAGGCCCCACTCCTGCCTCGGTCTGGTCTAGGGTCGGCCCATGACCCTCGACCAGCTCCGCATCTTCGTCGCCGTCGCCGAGCGGCAGCACGTCACCCGGGCCGCGGAGGCGCTGAACCTGGCGCAATCGGCGGTCAGTGCGGCCGTGGCGGGGCTCGAGGGGCGGCACGGGGCGAAGCTGTTTCACCGGGTCGGGCGGGGCATCGCGCTGACCGAGGCCGGGACGCTGTTCCTCGACGAGGCCCGGGCCGTGCTGGCCCGCGCCGCCGCGGCCGAACTGGCGCTGTCGGAGCTCGGCGGCCTCGTCCGGGGCACGCTGTCGGTGATGGCGAGCCAGACCATCTCGGGCTATTGGCTGCCGCGCCACCTCGTGGCCTTCCGCCGCCGTCATCCCGGCATCGCGGTCCGCCTCGCCATCGGCAATACCGCGGAGGTCGCCGCCGCCGTGCTCGGCGGCACGGCCGATCTCGGCTTCGTCGAGGGCGCGCTCTCGGATTCCCTGCTGGTCGGCCAGCGCGTGGCGCGCGACCAGTTGATCGTCGTGGTGGCGCCGGGTCACCCCTGGGCCGGGCGGAGCGGGTTCGACCCGGCCGAACTCACGACAAGCGAGTGGGTGCTGCGCGAGCCCGGCTCCGGCACCCGCTCGGCCTTCGAGAGCGCTCTCGCGGGGCTCGGCGCCGGTCCGCTGCGCGTGGCGCTGGAGCTGCCGTCGAACGAGGCGGTGCGCGGCGCCGTCGAGGCCGGGCTCGGCGCCACCGCGCTGTCGGCCTCGGTGGCGGCACCGAGCCTCGAAGCCGGGTTGCTGGTGGAGGTCGACCTGCCCCTGCCGGAGCGCGACTTCACCGCCATCCGCCACGCCCAGCGCACCCGCAGCCGTGCCGCCGAGGCGTTGCTGGAGGTGATGACGGGCGCAGGATGAGGGCTCGAACCCAGTCGAGCTTCTCGGGAGACCCGCCCGATCGTGAGACTGGCCCGACGCCGGTCGCCTCCCCTCTCAGTTGTGGGGCTATGGCATTCACACATCTGTTCGGGACATCGCCTGGGCGTCTCCCCTCTCCACAAGAGAGAGGGGAGTTCCCGTGACCGTTCCGGGGAGGGACAGCACCGTCGGGCCGGCCTGCGGCGCGGCCCCGGCGCGACATCCGGCCCGCCTGCCCACCGGCGCCGCAGGGGCGCCGCAGTTCAGCCATGGTGGCGCATCAGCTTGGGCGGAGCCGTGGCTGGTCGGGCCTGGCCGAGGGCGTCCCTTCGCGGGATGCTGCGATTGAGGTGGATCGGTGCCCGCTGCCTCTTTACTGTCGTTCCAGTATTGGCCCGAGGCGGCTTGACGCGATGCGATGGGGATGGCGGGACGGAGCGCGGCGCGCGGTCGAAGCCCTGAAGGCGGGCTCGCGCAACTTCGTCTATCGCGCCACCGCGCTGATGCTGGTCATCGTGGTGGTGCTCGTCGCGGGCGTGCTCTGGACCTATTGGCAGAGCATCTACAAGGACGCGCAGGCCCGCTCCGGCACGCTGGCCTTCCTGCTCGCCGAGCAGACGACCCGCACCTTCCAGGCCGTCGACCTCACGCTGGCGGGGCTCGATCCCGTGGTGGAGGCGGATCCCCTCCCCGACCACGCGCCCGCCTTCGAGAAGCTGCTGACGCAGCGCGTCGCGGAGCTCGATTTCATCCACGCCATCTACGTGCTCGACCCCGAGGGCCGCGTCACGCAGTCGTCCGGGCCGGTGCGCGATCTCGTCTCGGTCGAGGCGGCGCGGAGCATCATCGCCCGGTTCGACCAGGATCCCGCGCTGAAATTCCTGATCGGCCAGCCGCTGTTCAGCCAGCCGGGCCAGCTCAGCGCCATCCCGGTGATCCGGCGGCTGACCTCGCCCACGGGCCGGTTCGACGGCATGATCGTGGCCAGCGTCGAACCGCGCTATTTCAGCGACTTCTACCGCAACCTCGATCTCGGCCGGCGCGGTTCGATCGACCTCTTCCAGGACAACGGCTCCGTGCTGCTGGCCTCGACCAGCGACGACCTCTCGGCCCAGACCCTGCCGGCGCTGGCGCTGGCGCCGGATCTCGACCTCGCCTCCACGTTGGGCAACTTCCGCTCGCGCGGCTCGGAGATGGACCAGCGGCTCCTGGCGCTGCACCGCGCCGGGCCCTATCCGCTGACGGTGGCGGTGGGGATCGATCTCGCCGATCTGCGCCTGCGCTGGTGGCGCGCCGCCTTCCCCACCCTGCTGGGGCTCGTCGCCATCATCGCCATGGGGATCGCGCTGGCGGCCCTGGTGACGCGGCGCCTGCAGGAGCGCCGTCGCGCCCGCAACCGGGCCGTCGCCATGCAGAAGCTCGAAGCGCTGGGGCAGATGACCGCCAGCGTGTCGCATGATTTCCGCAACCTCCTCGCCGTCATGACCTCGACGCTGCGGCTGGTGCGCAAGCGCGGGCCGGACGAGACCGTGCTGCGCGCCGCCGAGGAAGCCGTCGAGCGCGGGGCGAGCCTCGTCACGCAGCTCCTCGCCTTCTCGAAGCGCAACGAGATCGAGATCCGCGCCGCTTCCATCAACGGGCTTCTCGACGGGTTGGCCCAGGTGCTGCGCCACGCCGCCGGGCCGCAGGTGCACCTCGACTTCGCCCTCGCCGACGACCTGCCGCTCTGCAAGGCCGATCAGACGCAGTTCGATGCCGCGCTGATGAACCTCGTGGTCAATGCCCGCCAGGCCATGCCCGAGGGCGGCTGCGTCACGATCACGACGGGAGCGGTCGCCAAGCGGGGGGTCGAACTCAAGGTCCGCGACACGGGGGCGGGCATCGCGCCCGGCGACATCAAGCGGATCTTCGAACCCTTCTTCACCACCAAACCCGACGGCGGCACGGGCCTGGGCCTGGCGCAGGTCTTCGGCTTCATGCGCCGCATCGGCGGCGACGTGACGGTGGCGAGCGAACTCGGCGTCGGCACCACCTTCACCCTTTTGTTCCCGCTGGCCGACGAGCCCGCCGAGGCGACCCGCCCGGCGGCGTGAGAAGCCTCGACGCTCGCTCACCGCTCATCCCCCCGCAGGCGGCGATGAGCGGTGGTGGCCGGGGGGTCGCCCGTTTCAGTCCTTGGCCGGAGCCATGGCAACGGCGCCGGGGTCGAGCTTGGCGGCGGGGGCGGGTGCAGCGGCATCGGCCGCAGGCGCATCGGAGGCGCCGACGCTCATGATGCGGTCGAAGAAGGAGCGGGTCGCACTCTTCGGCTCCTGGGTGGCATAGGCCGAGGGCGCCGCCGAGAAGGTGGCCGGCACCGAGCCGGTGACGTCTGCAGGCTTGACCCCGCCCTTGGCGGAGGCCGTCACGACCGGCTTCTGCGGGCGGCCGTTCGGCTTCGAGGCGAGGGACGGCGGGGGAAGGGCCGCCGCCACCAGGGCGTCGGGTGCCGCCTGGCCGTCGCCGAGGGTGCGCTTGGCGGCCGCGATCTGCACCGCCACGGATTTCGACTTGGGGCCGCTGTCGAGCACGATCTCGGTCGGCGGCGCCGCGATGGCGTCGGGGCGGCTGACTTCGGCGAAACGATGCGCGAAGGCCGGGTTCTGACCGCCGTCCTGGTAGACGATGCGGATCGGCTTCACGCCCTGAGCGATCAGGCCCTGCACCTCGCTGTCGTCCTTGGCCTCCTTGTCGGCGATGGCGCGCAGCACATCCTTGTCGATGTCGAGCGGCGGACAGGCAGCTTCGGCGTCGAAGCTCGCTCCGGCCTTGGCCTTGGCGAAGACGTAATGCTTGTTGCAGACCCCGACGGGCGTCTGCATCTTGGTCACTTCGAACTCGTCGGCGCCCTTCTTCAGCTCGCGCCAGAAACCGATGTTCGGGTCGAGCCGGTGCTTGGCGAGGTTCTCGGCCGTCATGCGGAACGGGAAGCTCTGCATCTGCACGCTATGCTGGCCGCCCGCGAAGGACTCCCGCATGATGGCGTAGATCTCTTCGATCTGCTGGTCGGTCATCGAGAAGCAACCGGCCGACGAGCAGATGCCGTGCACCATGATGGAGCCGCCGGTGTGGCCCCAGGCCCGGTCGTAGGCGTTGGGGTAGCCCACGTTGAAGCTGAGGTAATAGGCCGAGTTCGGGTTCATCGAGCCCGGCGTGATCGTGTAGAAGCCCTCCGGCACCTGCCGGTCGCCTTCGCGGACCTTGGGGCCGAGCTGGCCCGACCAGCGGCACATGGGGAAAGTCTTGACGTAGACGTAGCGGCCATCGGCCTGCTGCTTCCAGATCTCGAGCTCCGCCTCCTTCTTGAAGGCGCGGATGAGTACCGGTGCGTTCTGGGTCGTGCCCTTGGCGGTGAAGGAGGCCAGGGTCGCCTGCGGGATGGGGGCGAAGGCACGGGCGTTGCTGGTGACGCCGAGATCCTCTTCGCATCCGGCCAGAGTCAGGGCACCGGCCGCCGCCATGGCGACGCGAAGGAGAACCTTGAACGCGCGTCCTGCCCGCATGTCGCCGATATCCATTGCTCGCGCCCCAGGGTGGGCATCACCACCCGACAGCCGTAGGGTTCTAGGCTTAAGCCCGCGTTACCGCAACCGCTGCGGGTTCGTGCCGAAAAGTTGCAGCCCGGTGAAGACTTTCTTCACGTCCCTGCGGCTTCCGCGTGACTCCGTCAGCGGCGCCCGATGGCCAGGAACTTGTCGGCGCGGGCCGTCTGGATCTGCTCGCGCGACCAGCCGTCGAACCCGTGCAGCGCCTGTTCGATGGCGTCGCCGGTCGCCGCGATGGCGGCTTCGGGGTCGCGATGCGCGCCGCCGGCGGGCTCCGGCACGACCGTATCGATGATGGCGAAGCGCAGGAGATCCTGCGCGGTGATCTTCATGTTGGTGGCGGCGTCCTGCGCCCGGGCCGGGTCGCGCCACAGGATGGAGGCGGCGCCTTCGGGCGAGATGACGCTGTAGATGGAATGTTCCAGCATGACGACGCTGTTGGCGGTGGCGATCGCGATGGCGCCCCCCGAGCCGCCTTCCCCGATGATGGCGGCGACATTGGGCACGCCGAGGTCGAGGCAGGTCTGGGTGGAGCGCGCGATGGCCTCGGCCTGGCCGCGCTCCTCGGCTTCGATGCCGGGAAAGGCACCGGCGGTATCGACCAGCGACACGACCGGCAGCTGGAACCGATCGGCGAGCTCCATCAGCCGCACCGCCTTGCGATAGCCCTCGGGCCGCGCCATGCCGAAATTGTGCTTGATGCGGCTGTCGGTGTCGGAGCCCTTCTCCTGCCCGATGAGGCAGATGGAGCGGCCACGGAAGCGGCCGAGCCCGCCCACGATCGCCTCGTCCTCGCCGAAGGCACGGTCGCCCGCCAGGGGAGTGAAGTCGGTGACGAGGCTGCGGCAATAGTCGGAGAAATGCGGCCGCTGCGGATGGCGGGCCACCTGCGTCTTCTGCCAGGGCGAGAGCGACGCATAGAGCTCGGACAGAGCCTTGGCGGCCTTGACCTCGAGCCGCGTCAGCTCCTCGCTGATGTTGATGGCGACGTCGCCGCTCGACACCTGCCGGAGTTCCTCGATCTTGGCCTCGATCTCGGCGACCGGCTTTTCGAAATCGAGGTAGAGGCGCATGGGATCCTGGTACTCGGGGGTCGATCGGACGGCGCGCAATGCGCGTCGAGACGGGCCGGGCGAGGGCTCCGGCGGAAAGCGCGGGACCGTGACGGCTCACCCCGCCCGAGTCAAGGCAGCGCCGAACCCGCACAAGTCCTTCCGTATGGTGAAGGATTGGTAAGGATTCGTTCTTAATCTTCTGTGAAGGATCACACGGCCGACCGTCTCTCACCCGCATACGAGTATCGCCATGCCGACCCCCTTCCCTCGGCCCGTCTCGACACTCGCCCCGCTCTCGGCTTTGGGCTTGGCGCTTCTGGGGACGATGGCGACGGCCGGCCCAGCCCGGAGCACCCCGCTCGCCGCACCGTCCGTCGGCATCGCGGCCCCCGAGGACGCGGCGTCGCTCGTCCTGGCCCGGGACCGCAGTGCCCGCGCCGATGCGGCCGTCGATGCTCTGAAACACGCCCTCACACCCGGCCATCTCAGCGATCCGACACCCGAGGCCAATGCAGCTTATGGTCTCGAGACACTGCGGAGCGAAGTCGCCGATCTGCAGCGCAAGGCCGCCGGCTACCGCGCCACGCTGGGCGATCGCCATCCCACGCTGGTCGGGACCGAACAGGTGCTGGCCGAGTTCAGGACCCAGCTTCAGGACGCGACCCGCAAGGCCCTCGCCTCCGCCCAGCACGAGGCCGCCGCGGCCCGCACCGCCGCCGAGGAGCTCGACCGGCGGCTGGCGGAGACCGCCAAAGCGCCGCTGATCTCCGCCGCGGACGTCACCGGCAGCATCCAAACTCCAGAGGTGCCGGACGTCGCTCCGGCTCTCTCGGCCGCACCGCCCCGCACCAAAGCGGCGCGTCCCAACCCCAAGCCGCGAGCCGTCGACCTGGAGCGCTCGACGACCGACCGACTTTCGGAACCGTTGATCGCTATCGCGGCGGGAGCCTTTGCGCTGCTGCTCGCCGTCGGAGCGGTCCTGCGGCTGCTGCGCACGATCCGCACCGGGGCGCGTCGCCCGGCGCGGCGGATCGAGCCCGCCCTGGCGGTCGCCCTGCCCGTCGCGGCGACCGAACCGACGCATGCCGACGTGCCGGTGCCGACCCCGACCGACCGACCGGCGGCCCCGACGCGCGACGTCGTCCCGGTTCTCGCCACCCTGTCGCTGCCGCGCGCCAACGCAGCCGCCGAGGTCACCAAGCTCTTCGCCGACGAGCCTGACGGCGCTCTGGCGGTGGCCGCGGCAGCGCTCCACGCCACGTTGCGGGAGGCCACCCTGGGCGAGGCGGACGCGCGCCTGACCGTTCTGCTGACCGGTGCCGAAGGGCTCGACTCTCACGACAGCGACCTCGCCGCCCTCGCGCTCGCCCTCGCGGCGGCCCGCGCAGGCCGGCGGGCCGTGATCCTGGAAGCCCGCACGACCGGTCGTCTGCGCGGCGCCCTGGTTCCCGCCGGAACGGCTCCGATCCTGGTCGAGGCCGGCGGCACGGAACGGACTCTCTACCGCATCGACGCCAGCGCCCTGACGGTGGCGGTCCTGCCGACCGATCCCGGCGAGGCCGAAGCGGCGGTTCTGGCAGGCGCGCGGCCGGAGACCGGTCGGTTCCGGGGCCTCGACGCTTTCGATCTCGTGGTGCTGGTCGGGGAGGATGCCGCGGCTCTCGCGCGGGCCGCCGATGTGGTCGTGATCACGGCGTCCGCCACGTCGGCGCCGGAGGCCGTCATCGCGGCGGCGCGGCCGTGCCGCGAGGCCGGACGGGTCTGCGGCGCCCTGGTCCTGACGCGCGCGGCAGCGCCGTCCGTGGTGACCTTGCGCCCCGCGAACCGGCGGCGGACCCTGCCGGATGCGGCCCAGATCACGCCGGCTCGCATCGGTCTGCGCGGCAGTATCGAGCCGTCACGGCGGCGCGCCGGGCGTTGACCGCGCAGCCTGTTCCGGCGGTCGCGCCTTGATGACGACGCGGTCGCGCACCAAACTGAGAGAATGCGGCACGCGAACCCAAGCACCTCCCGGATGCAGTCACGCTTCTTTCCCTGGCTCGATCGGTCCGGCCGCGTATCGATCCTGAAGCTCGTGGTCTTCGCGGCGCTGTTTCTCCCCGCCCTGTGGGTCGCCGTGCAGTTCGATCTCGGCTGGCTGAAGACCGACAACGTCAAATCGCTCGTCCATGAAATGGGGCTCTGGGCGATCCGCATCCTGCTGGTGTCGCTGGCCATCACGCCGCTGCGCCGCATCGGCCAGTGGAACAAGCTCCTCAGCGTTCGCCGCATGCTGGGCGTCGCGGTGCTGGCCTACGGGCTGGCGCATTTCGCCCTTTACATCGCACTGCAGCACTTCGATCTCGGGGTCGTGGCGAGCGAGATCCTGCTGCGCTTCTACCTGACGGTCGGCTTCGTGACCCTGCTCGGCCTGGCGCTTCTCGGCGCCACCTCTACCGACGGCATGATCCGGCGGATCGGGGGCGCCCGGTGGAACCGCCTGCACATCCTGGTCTACCCGATCTCCATCCTGGCCCTGCTGCATTACATGCTGCAGACCAAGCTCGACGTCAGCGCGCCGCTGCTGCTGGTCGGGCTGTTCATCCTCGAGATGGGGTGGCGTCTTCTGCAACGGTTCAAACGGGGTGAAAGCCTCGTTGCCTTGGCGACCCTGGCGGTGGTAGCCGCCGGTCTCACGGCGCTCTTCGAGGCCGGCTGGTACCAGTTCCGCAACGGCATCGACGCCATGGAGGTGCTGGGTGCCGATCTCAGCTTCGACGACGGGCCGCGACCCGTCTGGTTCGTGCTGCTGGCCGGCCTTGCCCTGGTGGTGCTGCGCCTGGCGCGCCCGCTCTGGGCCGGGCGGCTG
>JAYVMK010000190.1:0-8366 GCA_043758995.1 Lichenibacterium sp.
CGGCTGCCGCGGTGGAGAGCCGCGTCGACGATGCATATCCCACAGGCGGCGTGAGAGCGTCGTGGTCGGACGCACCTTCGCCTTTTACTTGTCGAGGAACTTTACCAAGTCCATCCTGATGGTCTTCGGCCTGCTCTTCGCTATCATCTATCTCAGCGATTTCGTCGAACTGCTGCGGCGCTCGGGCGACGCCAAGGGCGCCACGACGGCCGGCGTGGCCTTTCTGTCGCTGCTCCGCGTGCCCACCATCACCGAGCAGATCTTCCCGTTCTCGGTCCTGTTCGGCGCCATGGTGGCGTTCCTCAACCTGACCCGGAAACTCGAACTCGTGGTGGCGCGCGCGGCGGGCCTGTCGGTCTGGCAGTTCATTCTGCCCCCGCTCGCCGTCGCCCTGGTGCTCGGGATCGTCACCACGACGGTCTACAATCCGATCGCTGCCGTCTCGAAGCAGCGCGCCGAGCGGCTCGAGACGCGGATGTTCGGAAAGACAGGCTCGGAGCAGGTGGATACGGCCTTCTGGATCCAGCAGGACGGAATCGACGGCCAGACCATCCTTCGAGCCGACCGGGCCAGCGACGGCGGCTCGGTTCTCAGCGGCATCACGGCGTTCGTCTACGATCGGGATGGCAGCTTCATGGAGCGGGTCGAAGCCGACCATGCCGAGTTGCACGACGGTTATTGGACGCTCGATGACGCCCACGTCCTGGCGCCCGGCGAGCCGCCCCGCGAGGTCGCGACGGAAATCATCGCCACCAACATCACACCGGAGCAGGTGCAGCAGAAGTTTACGGCCCCTGACTCGGTCCCTTTCTGGACGTTGCCGCAGATCCGCGACAGCACCGAGAAGGCGGGGCTGAACGCCACCGGCTACGAGTTGCAATACCAGAAGCTGCTGGCGCGCCCGGTCCTCTTCATGGCCATGATCCTGGTGGCTGCAGCGTTTTCCTTAAGATTCTTCCGCTTTGGTGGCATCGCCCGCATGGTGGCGGGTGGAGTGATGGCGGGCTTCGTGCTCTACGTCGCCACCAAGCTCGTCGGGGATCTCGGCGGTGCCGGTTTGCTCAGTGCCCCCGTGGCGGCGTGGTCTCCCGCCGTCGTCGGGAGCATGCTGGGGTCGCTGGCCTTGTTGTATCAGGAGGATGGCTGATGGGGCGGCGTTCTGGCCCCCGAGTGTGTGAGGCCATCAGCTCCCGACGCCGTCGCGTGCGGGGCACCCCCCTGCTGCAGGCGTCGATGAACGGTACGAAACTGAACTTGAGCAACAGAACGATCGGTGAGACCACTTCGCGCGCACTCCACGGTGCGAGAAGACATGCCTGCGCTTGTGCTTTCCTGGCGCTGAGCTTCGTGGGTGCCGGCCCCTTGGCTGCGGCGGCCCAACAAGCCACGCCGGCTCCGGCGGCGCAGCCTGACGCCAAGAAGGACCGCCTGCTCGTCGAGGCCAAGCAGCTCGTCTACAACCGCGACACCAACGTGGTGTCGGCGGACGGCACGGTTCAGCTCTATTATCAGGGGCGCGTGCTCGAGGCCGATAAGGTCATCTACGATCGGAACTCCAACCGCGTTTTCGCCTCCGGCCATGCCAAGATGACCGAGGCGGACGGCAGTGTCACCTACAGCGACAAGTTCGAGCTGACCGACGACTTCAAGACCGGCTTCGTCGACAGTCTGTCCTCCATCAGCAAGGACAAGACGTTCTTCACGGCTCCGCGGGCCGAGCGGAGCGAAGGCGAGACCACGACATTCGAGAAGGGCACCTACACGGCCTGCGCGCCCTGCGCGGCACATCCTGAGCGTCCGCCGCTCTGGCAGGTGAAGGCGATGAAGATCGTCCACAAAGCCGACGAGCAGATGATCTACTTCGAGGACGCGACCCTCGAAATGTACGGCGTGCCGATCGCCTATGTGCCCTACTTCTCGACGCCGGACCCGACCGTCTCGCGCAAGACCGGCTTCCTGACGCCGCATTACGTCACCGAGTCACGGCTCGGCGTTGGCGCCGCGCAGCCGTTCTTCTGGAACCTCGCGCCGAACTACGACCTGACACTCACCCCCACGGTTCTGTCCAAGCAGGGCTTCTTCGGCGAAGTCGAATGGCGTCACCGGCTGGAGACAGGCTCCTATTCGGTGCTGGCCACCGGCATCGATCAACTCGATCCGACGGCCTATGCCAAGCCTCCGTCGGGGTCGGGCCAGCGCGACTTCCGAGGCTCGATCGAGTCGAACGGCAAGTTTTTCATCAACCCGTCGTGGCAGTATGGCTGGGACGTCGCGCTGTTCAGCGACAAGTATTTCGTCCAGGACTACAATATACGCTCGTCGAGTCTCGGTTCTGATTACATCAGGGAGTCGATCTCGACCGCATACCTCACAGGCCAGGGCGATCGGAGCTACTTCAATCTCGAAGGCTACAGGATCGTCGGCCTGTCGCAGTTCGACAACAACAAGCAGCAGCCGCTGGTCCTGCCGACCGCCGACTATAACCGCACCTTCGGGCTTGCGCCGGAGCAGACGGGCGGCCTCGGCGGCGAGGTCAAGCTCGATTTCAACCTGACGAGCCTGAGCCGCAGCGAGGCAGCCTACCAAGCTGCCGGAGCGCGTCTGCTCGACTCCGCCTTTTCGCTCTATGACGTTTGCCCGACGTCGGCGACGCCATCCGCCATCCTGCCCAATTTCAAGCCGCCGTCCTGTTTCATGCGCGGCATAGCGGGCGACTACTCGCGCGCCTCGACCCAGGTCTCCTGGGAGCGGAAGTTCATCGATCCCATCGGCGAGGTTTGGAAGCCTTTCGCCTTCGTGCGGGCCGATGGCCGTTGGCTCAACCTGAACGAATCGAACTCGTACACCTATACGAGCGCCACCGGCCAATCGACGATCTCCAACGCCGATCAGGCAAACTTCTTCGGAACACATAACGAGAACATCAGCGGCGACATCGTACCTGGCGTCGGCCTGGAGTATCGTTATCCGTTCCTGGCCAGAAACAGCTGGGTGAACCAGGTTATCGAGCCGATCGCGCAGGTGATCGCGCGTCCCAACGTGGCGCAGGCCGGCAAAACGCCGAACGAAGATGCCCAGAGCCTCGTCTTCGACGATACGACTCTATTCGAGTGGAACAAATACTCGGGCTACGACCGTGTCGAGGGCGGCGTACGCGCCAATGCCGGCGCTCAATATACGGCGACGTTCAACAACGGTGGTTACGTCAACGCCCTGTTCGGGCAGTCCTACGCCTTGGCGGGCCAGAACAGCTATGCCATGCAGGACGTGTCCAACGTCGGCCTGAACTCAGGCTTGGAGACCGATCGGTCCGATTACGTCGGCCGCCTGGTCGTGGCACCCCTGCCCGGCTACTCGGTGACGGCAAAGGGTCGCTTCGACAGCAAGACCTTCGACCCCAAGGTCGTCGACCTCATAGCCTCCGCCAAGTTCTTCGGCCTGAGCAGCAGCGTTCAATATTCGAACTACGCCGCTCAGCCGGACATCGGCTATATCTATGATCGGTCAGGCGTCAATCTCAGCGAACGGTTCGACTTCCTCGACCACTATTACGTCAATGGTTCTGCCACGCTTGAGCTCAACCCCTACAAGTACGACATCAGCACGGCGCAATACGATCTGAAGACGGGACACCCCCAATTTGCCGTGATCGGCGCAGGACTGGGCTACCAGGACGATTGCACGACATTGAGCCTGAGCTACTCGCGATCCTACACCAACTCAATTTCCGGAAGTGCATCGAATCAGAACGTCAATCAGACCGTCCTGCTCAGCCTGACGCTCCGCACACTGGCTGATTTCAAGCTGAACCAGAGCCTCGGCTCGACCTCGACGGTCCAGGACGGCGTGTTCAAATAAACGCCACTGTTTACGTTTAGCGGCAAGGCTACTTCGGGAGTCGATTGGTGACGGACGATCGTGTGATGCAGAACCGCCTATCCTTCATCGCGTTGGCGCTGCGCTCCGCCGCTTGTCTCGCGATTGCCGGAATAGCCTTGCTTGGCGAAACATCGTCTGCGAGCGCTCAGGCCGTGGTGACCGCCGTCAACGGTGATCCGATCACCACGTTCGACGTCGCCGAATATGCCAAGATCCTGCGGCTCGAACGGAAACCCTCCTCTCAAGCCGACGCGCTTGAAGCTGTGGTGGGGGACCGGCTGCGGTATGACGAGGCGCGGCACTGGGGCGTCGACGCCGCCGACAGTGACGTCACCTCGGCCCTTCAGAAGGCATCGGCGGCCGTCAAAATGGACACCAACACCTTCTCCCAAGCGGCAGCCAAGGCGAAGATCGACCTTCCCACGATCAGGAACCATTTTCGTTCAGCCGCAGCTTGGGACGCCCTCGTCCGGGCGCGCAACAAGGGCGTGGGCGCGACCGAGGAAGAGGTGGCCGCGGCGATCGCCAAAGGAGGCACCGACAAGGTCACGAATTATCGCCTGCAGCAGGTCATCTTCGTCCTGCCGGTCAATCCGACCCCGGCCGAGATCGAAAGCCGCATGGCGGAAGCCAAGGCGCTGCGCAACCGGTTCGACGGATGCGATACGGGACTGCAACTCGCACGGTCTTTGCCCAACGTCGCCGTGAAGGAGCCGATGAGCCGCAGCTCCGACGCGCTGAGCCCGGCTCTGCGCAAGGTCCTGTCCGAAACTCAGCGCGGCATGCTGACGATCCCGGACCGGAGCACCAACGGCGTCGAGATGGTGGCGGTCTGCGACAAGGATGATGCCAAGGACGACGCGACCTTGCACGAACAGGTCCAGAAGAACCTGATCGCGGAGAAGTTGGTGAGCGTGTCGGCTCAAATGTACAAGGACCTGCGCAAGACCGCGGTGATCAGCAAAAACTGATCCGGCTTCGCTGAAGCGTCTTACCGGCTGGCGAGACCCATTGCCCGCGGGATTGCGTTGCCGTGCGGGCGCCTGATCAGATCGGACCGTGGCTTTAAACCTGGAGCGCCATTCGTTTGACCGATGACGGTCTTCCCCCATTGCGTGACGTCGTCGAGGCTTGCGGCATCGAGCCGAGCCGCGCCCTGGGACAGAACTTTCTGTTCGACCTGAACCTGACACGCCGCATCGCCCGCGCTGCCGGACCTCTCGACGGGGTCCGCGTCGTCGAGATCGGGCCGGGACCCGGCGGCCTCACTCGCGCATTGCTGGCGGAAGGGGCCGAGGTCGTGGCGGTCGAGCGGGACCGCCGCTGTCTGCCGGCGCTGGCCGCCATAGCGGACCGTTATCCTGGACGACTGACCGTCATCGAAGGCGATGCGTTAGAGGTCGTTCCGGCGGGATTACCGACCCGGACCGACGGGCGAGCCTGGCGCATCGTCGCCAATCTTCCCTACAACGTCGCGACGCCGCTGCTTACCGGCTGGTTGGAGGCCGAGCCCTGGCCGCCCTGGTACGACCGAATGATCCTGATGTTCCAGCGGGAGGTTGCGGAACGTATCGTCGCGACCCCTGACGAGCGCGCCGACTACGGCCGGCTGGGTGTGCTCTGCGGGTGGCGCACCCAGGCTCGCATTCTGTTCGACGTTGCAGCGTCGAACTTCGTACCGCCGCCCAAGGTGACGTCCAGCATCGTCGAACTTGTTCCTCGCGCCGAGCCGCTGGACTGTTCGACCGAAGCGCTGTCGCGCGTCACCGCGGCCGCCTTTGGCCAACGGCGCAAGATGCTGCGTCAGTCGTTGAAGGGACTTGCGACGCGGCGGGGCCCGGTCGACGTCCAGATGCTTCTGGAAGCCGCCGGGCTCGACGGAACGGCCCGCGCCGAAACCCTGAACATCGCGGATTTCGTAACCCTTGCGAGGCTCATCGACGCCTGAACAGGGCAGCCGGCCAAACTGTCGGCCCTGGCCGGCGTCATTTCTCCAGTGCCAAACCGTCGACAAAGGCCGACACCGAGGGTTCGGTGCGCAGGCGGCGCAGGCGTTCGGCCGACAGGATCGCCACGACGTCACCCAAGGTCCGCTGCAGATCGTCGTTGATCAGGACGTAGTCGTAGATGGTCCAGCGCGTGATCTCGTGGCGAGCTGCCGTGAGACGGCGCGCGATCACCTCCGCCTTGTCCTCGGCCCGCCGCTCCAGCCGAGCGCGAAGCTCGCGCATCGAGGGCGGTAGGATGAAGATCGTCGCGACATCGTCTCGCGCCCGGGCGAGGATCTGCTGGGTGCCCTGGTAGTCGATGTCGAACAGCACATCTCGCCCGCTGCGCAGCAGCGCATCCACGGGCTCTTTCGGCGTGCCGTAGAAATTGCCGTGCACTTCAGCCCATTCGAGCAACTGACCCGAGTCGCGGAGCTCGATAAACCGGTCCGGTGTGATGAAGTGATAGTGGACGCCGTCGACCTCGCTCATGCGGCGGGGCCGGGTCGTCACCGACACCGACAGCGTGAGATCGATGTCCTCCTTCTGCAGCAGCATCCGGGTCAGCGTGGTCTTGCCGGCGCCCGATGGCGAGGACAGGATCAGCATGAGACCACGCCGCGGGGGTAGTTGGTCGGTGGTCCCGTCGAGGGGCATGGTCACGCTCATTCCAGATTCTGTACCTGCTCTCGGAATTGTTCGATCTCGGTCCGCAGTTCAAGGCCGATCGTGGTGAGGCCGGCATCGTTGGACTTGGCGCAGAGCGTACTCGCCTCGCGGCCCAGTTCCTGTGCCAGGAAGTCGAGCCGACGACCCACCGGTCCGCCTTCAGCCAGAAGCGTCGACGCCGCAGCGCCATGCATCACCAGACGGTCGAGCTCCTCACGGATGTCGGCCTTGGCCGCCATCAGCAGCGCCTCCTGGTGAAGCCGCGTGTCGTCGAGAGCCGGTACGGCGTCGGAGAGATCCGCGATACGCCGTGCGATCCTGCCGCGTATGGCGTCCGCCGTGCGGCCCGGCGCCGCCTCTGCGGCGGCCGCGAGCCGGGCGATGGCTGATAGCCTCTGCCCGAGAATGCGCCCGAGCGCCCGCCCCTCGCCCGAGCGCATGGTGTCGAGCGCATCGAGAGCCTCGTCCAGGCCGGCGAGCAGGATGTGATCGAAGTCCTCCCCGGACTGTTCGTCCCGCTCCGTCGCCTCGACGACGCCGGGGAGCGCCAGCAATCCGTCGAGAGTCGCCGGAGCTACTCCTGGAGGGAGCGCGATCGCGGCAACCGCCTCCAGCAAGGCTGCCAGCTTGTCGCGGTCGATCTTCAGACGCTGTTCCGGCTTGACCCGCTGGAACGCGAGCGTCGCTTGGACGGTCCCTCGTTTGACACGCCCCGCCACCCGTGCGCGTGCGGGGGCCTCAAGCCCGTCGAGACCGGGCGGCAGCCGCAGGCGAAGGTCAAACCCCTTGGCGTTGACGGTTTTCACCTCCCAGGCCCAGCCCGCAGTTCCGGCCTGGCCGGAAGTGCGGGCATAGCCCGTCATACTGGCGAGGCGCATATCCGCCCTTGCTTCGCGTGGTTCATCTCATCGGGCCGGGGTGCGACGGACCGAGGCGGTCGCCGTGAAGGGCGCCAAAGCGGAGACCGGAACGGTCTTGGCCGACATGAGATCGTAGCTCTTGTCGAGCAATGGATCGAGTTTGGTCCCTTCCGAAGCGTCGGTGATCCGCCCCTTGCCCGGCGTTGGTCTGTTGGGTGCCAGCGATGCGCCCTGGTCGGCGCTGACGACCTCGGCCGTGGGCGGTATCGCGGAGGGCGCTGGCGCAGTCCCGAAACGGGCTGCACGGGCCCGCTCATCGGCCAGTTGCGCGGGCGAGACCGGGAAGCTCACCCCAGAACCCTTACCGGCATTGGCGAGCGCGCGCTCCTCACCGGAGCCCGCCGAAGCACCGACACCGAAGAAGGCGTTGCTGTCGGCATAGACCGGCCCGGTATCGCCTGGCCCATCGGGATCGAGGGAGGCCGTCTGGTCCGGGGTCGGCGGCGCGAAGCGCGTGGCCGCCTCACCTCCGCTCTGCAGCGCGATGGGCAGAGGCGACGCCGCTCCGAGAAGCGCCATCGTGCGGGTCGACGACGGCCCTGTGGCCGCATGTTCGAACCTGTCTTCCAATGCACCATAGATCGGCACGGTCGGCGCGGAATCGCTACGCTGTTTCGGTCCCGGCACGGCAGGGCCTCCGGGAACCGGACCGACCGGCTTGTCGAGATCGGGCGGCACCTTGTCCTTGGCGTCCTTCTCCAGTTGCCGCCACCGCGCCACGTTCTGACGATGCTGGTCCAGCGTCTCGGCGAAGGCATGCCCACCCGTGCCGTCCGCGACGAAGTAGACGTCCTTCGTACGGGACGGATTGGCGACGGCCTCGAGAGCAGCACGGCCGGGATTGCAGATCGGGCCCGGCGGCAGACCGCTCACCGCATAGGTGTTGTAGGGTGTCTTCTGCTCGATCTCG
>JAYVMK010000191.1:0-6133 GCA_043758995.1 Lichenibacterium sp.
GTTTGTTGCTGACCCGGAAAAAATCGATCAGAACGCGCAGTGCCGTCGGCACTTGACGCCGCCCGGGGTAGTAAAGGAAAAAGCCCGGGAACGGTTGGCACCACTCTTCCAGCACGCGTACGAGGCGCCCGGCTGCGACGTGGCCCGCGACGGTGTTTTCAAGGAGGCAGGCCAAGCCTACCCCATCCAGCGCCGCTGCGAGGATCAGGTCGGTATCGTTCAGCGTCAGCGGTCCTTCGACCGCTACTTCGAGCGCCTCGCCCGACTTCCCGAAGGGCCAGCGGTAGAGCGCCCCGCTTTTCGCCCACCGGTAGTTGATGCAGGCGTGGTCGCGCAGGTTGCGCGGCGTGTGCGGCCGTGGCCGGGACGCGAAGTAGCCGGGCGAACCCACGACCGCCGTGCGGAGGTCCGGTGTCACGCGCACAGCCACCATGTCGCGCTGGACGCGCTCACCGGGGCGTATGCCGGCGTCGAAGCCGCCCGCGACAATGTCCATCAGCCCGTCATCCACCGTCAGTTCGAGGCGCACCTCCGGATAGGCCTGTGCGAAGCGGCCGAAAGCCGGAGCGAGTACCATCTGCGCCGCCAGCTTCGGCAAGTTGACCCGCACGGTCCCGGAAGGCCGGTCTCGGAAGGCGCTCACCGCTCCGACCGCGCCCGCGATTTCGGCAAAGGCGGGCGCGAGGCGGTCAAGAAGGCTCAGGCCGGCGTCCGTCGGGGCGACGCTGCGGGTCGTGCGGTTGAGCAGCTTGGCTCCGAGCCGCTCTTCTAGCTCGCGAATGGCGTGGCTCAAGGCGGAAGGCGAGAGGCCGAGGCGCACGGAGGCGCGCCGGAAGCTTCGCTCCTGCGCCACCGCCACGAAGGCCGCCAGCTCCGCATATTCCGTCCCGCGCATGATTGATGCCTCCCGCTCACCAAGCCATGCCGATCATAGGGGATTATCCTGCACAACTGGCGGCCCCATTCTCGTGTCTCGAAACAGCGAATGGAACCCACGATGCCCGATACACTCGAACAGACTGCTTTGCAGGATCGGACTACCGCCGGCCATGGTCGGTTGATGGGCAAGGTGGCAATTGTCACTGGCGCTGGCACCGGTATCGGCCGCGCAGCGGCGCTGGCCTTCGCACGGGAAGGGGCTGCCGTCGTCCTGGCCGGCCGGCGTGAGGCCGAGTTGCAGGCCGTCGCGGGGGAGATCACCGCAATGAACGGCCGGGCCGCCGCGATCCCGACCGACGTGTCCGACGAGCCCGCGGTTGCAGCCCTTGTCAGGGGCACCATCGACCGCTTCGGGCAGATCGACGCCGCCTTTAATAACGCGGGCGTGACGGCTTACAAGCCGATCACCCAGCTTACGGCGGCAGACTTCGACCAAGTGATGTCCACTAACGTCCGGGGAGTTTGGCTGCTGGTCAGACATGAGGTTGAGGCAATGCTGACTCACGGCCATGGCGGCGCGATCGTCAACACGTCGTCGATTGCAGCGACGGGCGGAACCGCAGGCCTGTCCGCCTATGCAGCCAGCAAGGGCGCGCTTGACGCCATGATCCGCGCCGTGGCGCTGGAGGTCGGGGCCGGAGGTATTCGGATCAACAACGTAAGCCCCGGCGTTATCAGGACGCCGATGACCGCAGCTCTCCCAGCAGAGGCACTGGCGCCGATCGCGGCCTACGCCGCCCTCAAGCGGCTGGGCGAGCCGGAGGACGTAGGCGACGTGGCGGTTTGGCTGTGCACGGATGAGGCACGCTTCATCACCGGGCAAAGCATCCTTGTCGATGGCGGCTTCAACATTGCCGGCTTGCGCTAAATCACACAAAACCACCGTTTGGTGCACTCCGTCGTGCCGGTCGGGAATGTGTCCGGAATGGCATACCCAAGCTACTCAAGTTCATGCACTTTCCTCTATCCGATAAACCTGCCCTTTTCCGGTTTGTGCGGAGCGGGGTGGACGGGTGCTGGTCCGCGAGCGACATCCCTGACGAGACCGCTATTCTGACCTGTCTTCGGCTGAACTCGGAGCGCCTACAGCCGAGCTGTCGTCGTGCCATCGATCCTGCTCCGATTGCACGTCTGAAACGTCCCTAAACGCTGGTGGCCTGCCACGTGCAGGCAGATAATCTGCCGGCACCTCCTGCCGCAAAGAAGATCACCGATGCCCCGGCGACCTCCTCGTTGCAGAACTCTCCGGTTTGTCAGCCTTGCCCTGGTGGCCAGCATCGGAGCGCTGTCGGCCGCATCGCCGGCGCCTCCAGCAGTGGCTTCTCCGAAAGGCGAATGATGCAAATGGCTGCAGCCACCAGGGCGGCCAAGGCGCAGTTGAATAGCGACCTGACCCAAGCCGAGCGGTCTAAAAAGCTATGCTGCGGAGTTGGGGAAAGATCAGTTCGTTTTCCGTCCGGCCCACGGCGACGCGATGGATGTGGGGAGTGCTCTCAGGCGACCTGAAATCGTGCCGTGTCGATCACATCGGCGGGTACAGCGAGGAGGGCGTCGATGCGATGCGCCGGTACTGGGCGTCCGAAAAGCCAGCCCTGGCCAATGTCGCAGCCGAGCCCGCGCAACAGCGTTGCAACCTCCTCGGTCTCGACGCCCTCGGCGACGGTTGACAGCCCGAGGCTGTGCCCCAGACCGACAACAGCGGAGACGATTTTGGCGCTCTCCCTATCGGCCACCATAGCGCCGACGAAGCTCTGGTCGATTTTGAGCTTGTCGAAGGGCAACTGCTGCAGGTGACGCAGGCTGGAGTAGCCGGTACCGAAATCGTCGAGCGCAAGCCTGACCCCGAGAGCTTTGATTTCCACAAGCAGCTTACGCGCAAGGTCGAGGTCGCCGACAAGAGCATTTTCGGTCACCTCCAACTCGAGCCGCGCGGCCGGCAAGCCGGTTTCGGCGAGCACGCCTGCGACCGTCGCCGGCAGGCTCGGATCCCGCAGCTGCAGCGGGGACAAATTACAGGCCAGAGTGACGTACGCCGGCCAGCTGACGGCTGCGCGACAACCCTGACGGAGCAGGCTGACCGTCATGGCCGCGATCAGGCCGCTGTCCTCCGCCAAAGGGATAAACTCTGCAGGCGAAATCATACCCCGGACTGGATGCGGCCATCGCGCCAGCATCTCGACGCCGATAAGGCGGCCTGTGCTCAGATCGACCAGTGGCTGGAAGTGCGGCACGACGCCGTCGTCTGCGACCGCTTGGCGGAGTTCGCTCTCAAGCTGGGCCACGGCCCGCACGCGCGTATCTATGCCTTGTTCGAAAAAGCGGAAGCAGCCGCGACCTTCCGCCTTGGCACGGTACAGGCCGACGTCGGCCCGGTGCAGCAAATCCGCGATCCCTTGATCGTCGACCCGCGTAAGCGCGATGCCGACGCTGGCTCCAATCTGCGCGATGGCACCACCTGGAAGGGTGAACGGTGTTGTAAGAGCATCGATGATGCGTCCCGCCACAGCCGCCGGATCAGCCTGAGGCCGGTCCGGGCCGGCGGGGTCACAGCGTAGCAGGAAAGCGAACTCGTCACCGCCGAACCGGGCCACGTGGCGGTCGTTGCGCAGCACTTCGCGCAGGCGTTCCCCCACGAGGCGAAGAAGTTGGTCGCCTGCCGGGTGGCCCAGGGCGTCGTTGACCGCCTTGAACCGGTCAAGGTCGATGAGCAATAGGGCGTGGTCGAGGCCAATCCTTCGGCCTTCGGCAAGGTCCGTCTCAAGGTCCTCGCAAAACCGGCGCCGGTTGGGCAGGCCTGTCAGGAGGTCGGTGCCGGCAATGGCCGAGGTGCGCGCCAAGGCGACGCGCAGGCGCAAGTGGCCCTGGAGTGCGAAAACGGCGCCGACGAGCAGGACGGCAAGCAGCGCCATGCCGCCCATCTCCGTCCAGGTCCGAGCGTCGAGCTGTGCGGAGCGAGCCTCGGCGAGCGTGCTGAGGTCCTGGCCGAACACGTCGAGGCCGTCCGCATAGACCTCCTGGATATAGGCAAACTCCGGAGCGTCGAGCAGTTTGCGTGCGGCGGCGAGGTCGCCCTCGTTGGAAAGGACCACAGCACGCCGCTCCATCGTCAGTAGGTCGCGATGTGCCTCGCCGGTAGTTTCCGCAAGAGCCTGTCGAATTTCGGGACTGGCGATGGCGCTCGCTTCCGCGATTGCTGCATCGAGCTTCGGCGCGTCCTCGTCGAAGTTTGACACCCAACGACGGTCGCCGGACGCGGCTGCCATTCGGGCCAGCAAGACCATCTCGCCGTTAAGGCGCGAGATGGTGCCACTCAACTCGGCCACACGGACGGCCTTCTGAGCGGCGTCACGTCCCTCCTGGCGCATTCCTGAACTCACGACGCCGAGCCCGGCCAGCAGGGCCAAGGCGATCCCGCTGGCGAATATCGATGAAACGCGCCCGCGGCTGTTCGGCAATCCGTTTGATGCTTTTTGGCTCGCGCTCATGAGCGGAGCTTGTCACTAGTTCCTTATCAAATGTTTTCAACTTAGAAGGCCGGTGGTAGGTTGTCACAATACGGCTGCGATCGCCACGTCCGCACGTCGCGGGTCGCCTGGACCGAAGCCATGTCGACTCTCTCCTTTCGGAAGCGTAGGCCGTCAAAATGGACAACGGGGAGCAAAGATACACACTCTCAAGTGCGGCTGCGGTCGATCCCATCGATGGTATTCGACCATGCAAGGGAAGTTTCGCTGGTTGAACAATCCTGTGAAGACGTCGAATGCGGCAAGCGCCCCACGGACTCTTTCCAGATAAATCTCGACATCTCTGCGGCCTTTGAGAGAACTCGGAAATTCGGCTACTCTTTTACATGAACATTTTTCGTAAAAGACAATCAGCGTCGATTGCAAAAAACAGCGCCTGCCGACAGGTCCATCGAGCTTTTGACGACATTCAGACATTCAATGAGAAGCGCGTGGTGGTCGTACCACAGGCGATGTCGAGCCTTGGATTTCCGAAGTCCTGCATAATCAACAGGCCGTGAAGCCTCCGTCGATCGGCAGCGACACTCCGGTTATCATTGCAGCACCATCGCCCAGCAGGAAAACGATAGGGGCGGCGATCTCATCCTGGGTGGCCCAGCGTCCCAAGGGCATCTGCCGCAGGAAGGGTTCGCCGATGTCTGCTCGCCCCCAGTAGAATGCGGACATCTCAGTCATAACGACGGTCGGGTTCACGCCGTTGACCCTGATGCCGTAACGGCCGAGTTCAAGAGCGGACACGCGGGTGATGTTGTCGAGCGCCGCTTTGGACGACCCGTAGGAAATATGGCCGGACAGCGCGACGAGCGACGCTTGGCTAGAAACGTTAACGATCGACCCTCCGCGACCGAGGCGGATCATGGTCCGCGACGCGTACTTCGTCACGAGCAACGCGCCACGCGCGTTGACGGTCATAACGCGATCGAAGACCGAAATATCGGTGTCCATTGGTGTTGCAATCTCACCGCCGAAACCGCCGCAGTTGACCACGCCCCAAAGGTCGATGCCGTCCAGGGCCGCACGGACGTCGTCTTCGGAGGACAGGTCAAACGGGAGAGCACGGCACCCTGTCTCGCTCGCCAGTCGCGCCAGAGCGTTTCCATCCCGCCCGCTCGCGACGACTTCGGCGCCGGCCGCCACGAGTTGCCGGACCGTCGCCGCTCCGATTCCACCGCTCGCACCCGTAACCAGCACGACGCGTCCATCAAATCCCCACATCGTTTTATTTCCGTCAGTTGGGCAAACCGTTCGAGGTCTGCGGTGCCTCACCGTCATCTTGCGTCCAACGCGGCGGTGAGAGCCAAGCTCGCCGACAAAGGCGTCCCTCAGCCTCCGATCATCAACTTTACGACCTCGTCAGGTGTGGTCTCCTCGATGCGGCGCTCTCCCGCGAGCGCCCCGCGGCGCAGGACGACGATGCGGTCGGCCACAGCGAAAATATCCTGCAGATTGTGGCTGATGAAGATCACGCCGCGCCCCTGCGCTTTAAGATTGCGGATCAGCGCAAGAACCTTGCGCTGTTCCGGCACGCCGAGTGCCGCCGTCGGCTCGTCCATTAGAATGACACGCGCGTTCCAGTAGATCGCCCGGCCGATGGCCACCGCCTGTCGCTGCCCTCCAGAGAACCGGCCAACCGGATCCTCGAGGCGGTCGACATGGAAATCGAGCCGAGC
>JAYVMK010000192.1:0-14970 GCA_043758995.1 Lichenibacterium sp.
CAACAGCGTCGAATTCGTGCTCGGGATCGCTCTGGCCGAGATCCACGCCCGGGGCATCCGGCTACCAGGCTGGGCCGCCACAGGGCTGGCGTCGGCGGGTGCTCTCGTCTTCGCTCTTACGATCTATTCGGTCGATACATGGTTGCCCGCCCGCGGCTTCGTCTGGGGTCCGCCGGCGCTGGCGATCGTGGCAGCGGCGGCGCTGTATTCGCCGCAGGCCAGCAGCGTGCCGAGACGCGCGCTGGAGGCTCTCGGCGACGCGTCCTACTCGCTCTACCTGGTGCACTACGCGTACTTCACGGGCCTCGCCGCGCTGCTGGCCCGGTTCAAGCCCATCCCCAGGATCCCGGTGCCGCTCTATTGCACGCTGTGCTTCGTGGGCGCGATCGGGGTGGCTTTCGCGGTCTACCATCTCGTCGAGAAACCGATGACCCGGAGCCTCGATCACCGGCTCGGTCTCTCCCGACGCTGGCGCGCAGCGACGATTGGTCAGCCGCGCAGCGGCTGACCAGACCCGCGCTGCCGATCAGCCGTCGCGGCGGGGCGTCGGACGACCGAGGAGCTTGGCCATTTCCTCCTCGAGAGACTCGAGCATCTCGACCGACTTGGTGGGAGAAGAGGCCGGGGCCGTGTCGGGGCGCGGGGGAGCCGATACCGGCTCAGGTCCGCGCGGTCCCCGGTCCGCCCCCAGTGCGACCCCCTGAAGGTCCGGTACGGTGCGCTGGGCGGCATCCTCTTGGACAGCGCCGACCGGCGCATTGGCATCGGGTCGGGGCGATTCGGGACGGTTCGGCAGCGGTGGCCGCGCCGGGCGGGGCGGCAGGCTCGAGGCCAGGCTCGGCCGGGGAGGCAGCGGCGGCCGCTGTACGGGAGGGCGCGGGGGCAGGGGCGGCCGCGTTGCGGCCGGTCGGTCCGACGGCGCCGAAGACGCAGCGCCTTGCGGAGCAGACGGGGGCCGAGGTGGCAAGGTCGATGGTCGTGGCGGGACAGGCCTGGCCGGCTGCGTAGACTCGCCGGATCCAGGCGCGAAAGCCGGCGCGGGTGCCGATGGGTCCGGAATTGCAACAGGCCGCGCGCCGTTGCGTTCTGCGGCCGGGCGCTCGACCGCAGGAGAGGGCATGGGCATCCCGAGCGCGGGCTCTGCGCGACCCGACGCGGCGTCGTCCCGCGAAACCATGCCCGGTTCGCTGCGGGCGGCCATGAATGGCTCGGTGCGTGAACCGGCCGGGGGCAGGGCCGTGGCAGCGGGCGTCTGCGCCAAAGCGCCGGGCGTGGGGGAGCCAGCCAACGCGGGCGATGGCGCGAAGCCTCCCACCATGGGGCCGGAGCCGTCCTTCTCGCGCGGCGAGCCCGCAGACTGGGTCCGGACGATGGAGGATTCCACGACGACGTCGGTCGGGCCGCCGATCATGATCAGATGCTCGACATTATCCCGCCGGACGAGGACCAGTTGGCGCTGCCGGTCGAGATCATAGGCGTCGACGATGCCGAGCCGCGGCTGCCGTGCCCGGCCGTTCGTTGCAGCCCGCAAGCGGCGGCCGAACAGCAGTCGGTAGAGCAGCAGGACCACGAAGATGAGGACGATGATCGCGGCAAGGACCGCGGCAAAGGCCAGAGGCTTGTTGTCCTCGAAAAAAGTGGCCAAAGACTGCATGCTACCGTTCGCCTCTCGACACAGGCCCCACTCAAGTGCTGAATTGTAGCACGAGGTGCGACGTGCGCTTCAATAAGGTTAATCAATGGTTAACGGGGTGAGGTCCAACCGGGGCGCGAGTGTGCCCGGTTGCTCCTGCACGATGATGGAACGTCCTCAACGCCGATCCGCTCTGCCGGTCCGCGTCTCGGGGACGAGACGTGCGGCAAGCGGAGAGATGCGGTGTTCCGAGGAACGCCATAGCCGGTTTCGACGCGGTCTGTCATGGGGCCGGGCTGCGCAGGTCGGTTTCGTCGCGCTGTCGAGTGTCCGCCGAGGCTCCGCATGACAGAGACTCCCCTGTCGGCCGTGGACCGGACGGAACGGACCGGCAGCCCGCTGCTGGTCCTCGTCATCGCGGTGCTGCTCGTGGCAGCGGCCGCCTCCTACTCGGTTCTTCCTCAGGAGCAGGCGGGGCGCTTCACCCTCGGGCTCTTGGCGGTTCTCGCCATCGTGGGGCTGAGCTCCCTCTTCTTCTACGCCGTCGGCGTGCTGCAGCTTTCCGGGCAGGCGGCCCGCAACGACATCACCAAACTCATCGCCGACTCGGGCAGCGAAGGTCTGCTGGTCACCGAGGGTGATTCGCGTCTGCTCTACGCCAACGAGACCTATCTCGCCATGTCGGGCGCTTCCGACATGAGCCAGCTCCGACCGGTCGAGCGGCTGTTCTCCGGTCCGGCCGAAATCTCGGAGGCGGTCTATCGGCTCGCCCAGGCGGCACGCGATCATCGCAGGGCCGCCGAGGAGATCCGCCTGTCGCCGGCGCTCGACGGCGTCGCCGCGGTCGGTTGGTACCGTGTGAAGGTCAGACCCCTCGAGCGCGCCGGCCGACGCGGCGCGGTGCTGTGGAGCGTGGCCGATGTCACCCGCGAGCGCGAGCGCCACGAGAACGTATTCCAGGAGCTCCAGCATGCGATCGACTTTCTCGATCACGCGCCTGCCGGCTTCTTTTCGGCCGAGCCCGACGGCCGACTGTCCTATCTCAATGCGACCCTCGCCGAATGGCTGGATTACGATCTGGCGCAGGTCGGATCCGGCGGGCTGAAACTCGGCGATATCCTGGCCGGCGACGGTGCCGCTATGCTGTCGGCGGTGCCGGGCGCACCGAGTGAAGTGAAAACCGAACAATTCGACGTGGACCTCAAGCGCCGCGGCGGCCAGAGCCTGCCGGTGCGCCTGCTGCACCGGACCGCCTTCGCCGAAGACCGCATGCCGGGGCCGTCGCGCACGCTGGTGATCAGCCGCGCTCCGGGCGAGGAGCCGGCCGAAGACCTGCGCGCCGCCGAAGTTCGATTCGCGCGCTTCTTCAACTCCACGCCGATGGCGATCGCCTCGCTCGACGGCTCCGGCGCCATCCTGCGCTCGAACGCCGCCTTCGTGCGCCTCTTCGGCGACGCCATGCGGGGAGGAGCCCGCTCGGTCTACGCGGGTGTCTCCGAGAGCGATCAGGCGGCGTTGCGAGCCGCCGTGACGGCTGCCTCGAATGGTCGGGGCGATATTCCGCCCATCGACGCGACGCTGAGTGGGACGGGGGAGCGCTCCGTGCGACTCTTCATGTCGGGCAACGAGGCGCGCGGCGACGAAGGCTCGACCGTCGACATCTTCGCTCTCGACACGACCGAGCAGCGGACCCTCCAGGAGAGCTTCGCCCAGGCGCAGAAGATGCAGGCCATCGGCCAGCTCGCCGGCGGCGTGGCGCATGATTTCAACAATGTGCTGACGGCCATCATCGGCTATTCGGACCTTCTGCTCTCCAACCACCGACCCACGGATCCGTCCTTCCAGGACATCATGCAGATCCGCCAGAACGCCAACCGCGCGGCAGGACTCGTGCGCCAGCTCCTGGCCTTCTCGCGCCGTCAGACGCTGCAGCCCGTCGATCTCCAACTCGGCGACGTCGTGGCCGAGCTGCAGAACATGATGCGCCGGCTCGTCGGCGAGAAGATCGAGATCGACGTCAATCACGGCCGCGACCTGTGGCTGGTGCGCGCCGATGTGAACCAGCTCGAACAGGTGGTGATCAATCTCGTCGTCAATGCGCGCGACGCTATGCCGGAGGGCGGCCGCATCACGGTCCGGACCCGCAACGTGCCCGAACCCGAGGTGGCGGCCTTCAGCGAGAAGACCCTGACGCCGGCCGATTACGTGCTGATCGAAATCGAGGATTCAGGGTCGGGCATTCCGGCCGACGTGCTGCCCAAGATCTTCGAGCCCTTCTTCACCACCAAAGAGGTCGGCAAGGGCACGGGCCTCGGCCTGTCGATGGTCTATGGCATCATCAAGCAGACCGGCGGCTTCATCTTCTGCGATTCGACGGTCGGCCGTGGCACCGTGTTTCGCATCTTCCTGCCGCGCCACCGCCCCGCACCGGTCGAGGAGGCGCCCAAGAAGGATGTCGCCAAGCCGGTGTCGAACGACCTCACCGGACGGGGCACGATCCTTCTTGTCGAGGACGAAGATGCCGTACGAGCCTTCGGGGCGCGGGCCCTGACGTCGCGCGGCTATACGGTCGTGGAGGCTGCCTCGGGTGCCGAGGCCCTCGATATCGCGCTCGACCCGGACCAGCCGCCCATCGACCTCATCGTATCGGACGTGGTGATGCCCGAGATGGACGGCCCGACGATGTTCGGCGAGCTGCGCAAACGCGGCATCGACATCAAAGTGATCTTCGTCTCCGGCTATGCCGACGACGCCTTCAAGCGGAATCTTCCCGACGGCGCCGTCTACGACTTCCTGGCGAAACCCTTCTCGCTCAAAGGCTTGGTCGAGAAGGTGAAGGAGAACATGGGGTAGAGCGACGGCCTGGCGGAGGAGCGCCGCCAGGACACGCGGACGCCGACGGAGCAGCGGCGGAGTCAAACGAGACCGCTGGGTCGGGCGGTTCCGCTCGCAAGGACGGGAGCGCGCGGCGCCTTCAGATCGCTCAGCGCCTCGAAGATTCGATCCGCCGCCAGCGGCAGCGCCGTGAAGCGCACGCCCGTCGCGTCCCGCACCGCATTGGCGAGCGCCGGGGCGACGGGGTTGAAGGGGCTCTCGCTCATGCTCTTGGCACCGAGCGGCCCCAGGCGGTCGTGGGTTTCGGCGAAGAGCACCTCCGTGCGGGGTACGTCGGCGAAGGCCGGAATGTGGTAGGCGCGGAACACCGGTGTGGTCACGCGACCCTCGTCATCGATGTCGAGATGCTCGTAGAGCGCCGCGCCGATCGCCTGGGCGACGCCGCCTTCGACCTGACCGCGGCACTGCATCGGGTTGACCACGTAGCCGGCATCGGCGGCCTGGACGCTCTGTAGGATGCGGATCGCACCCGTGACGCGATGGACCGCCACCCGGAACCCCTGCACGTTGAAGGCGATGGAGCGCGGCGTGCCGTCGAAGCGGCCCGTGCCCTCGATCCGGATCGCGGCCGCCTCGGCGCGGGCGGCGAGATCGGACAAAGGCAGGCGACGTGGGCCGTCGACGACCGCCCCGGCGGTGAGCCGCCACGACGTGGGGCCGTAGAGGTTCGCCGCCTCCGCCAGCAACCGCGCCCGGAGATCCTCGGCGGCGCGCAGCACCGCTCGGCCCGCCACGACGAGCCCGGTCGAGCCGTAGGCCCCCGTATCGTGGCCACCGCCGTCGGTGTCGGATTGACGAATCAGAATGTCGCCGGGAACAGCCGCCAGGACTTCGGCGGCGATCTGCTGGTGCGTGGTGGTCGACCCGTTGCCGAATTCTGCGGTGCCGACGCGAAGATGAAAGCGACCGTCGGATCGAAGCGTGATGGCGGCCTCGGCAATATGACCGCGCGGCGGGATCGTGTGGATCATGCTGAGCGCCACGCCCCGCCCCGTCGCCCAGTCGCCGGATGGCGCCGGCAGGGCGGCCCCGCGGACCAGCGCGTTCTCTACGAGATTCAGGCATTGATCGAGGCCGTAGGACCCATATTCCACGTCGCCCTGGTCGGTCGAGGTGCCGATCATGAGGTCGCCGGGGCGGATGATGTTGCGCCGACGCATCTCGACCGGGTCGATGCCGAGCCGGCAGGCGAGTTCGTCGATCGCCGATTCGACCGCGAAGATGATCTGGCTCAGGCCATAGCCGCGGAAGGCGCCGGCCGGCACGTTGTTGGTGTAGACCGCAAAGCCCTCCACCTTCTTGGCCGGAACGTTGTAGACGGCGATCGACTCGCCGCAGCCATGGTGGAGCACGCCACCGGCGTGGTTGCCGTAGGCGCCGGTATCGGACACTGCGCGGAGCGCGATGGCGGTCAGGGTGCCATCCCGGCGCGCCCCGATCCTGATCCCGACCGCGATCGGATGGCGCGTGGTGGTTGAGGTGAACTGTTCCTCGCGGGTGAGTTCGAGCTTCACGGGACGGCCGGTGCGCAGCGCCGCCAGGGCCGCCACATCCTCGACCAGCATTTCCTGCTTTCCGCCGAAGCCGCCGCCGACGCGCTCGCAGAACACCCGCACCCGGTCGAGAGGTAGACCAAGGAGTCCCGCCAGGGCCCGCCGGGTCAGGAAGGGCACCTGCGTGCTGGTCCGCACCGACAGACTTCCGTCAGGATCCGTCCAGGCGATGGCGCAATGCGTTTCGAGATGGGCGTGCTGGACGCGCTGTGAGCGGTAGGTCCCCTCGTGCACGGCATCGGCCGCCGCGAAACCGGCCTCGGTGTCGCCGATCTCGGAATGGAACTCCGCCACGACATTGCGGGACGGATCATGGATGCCGGCGCCCTCTCCCTTGTCGGCGTGGAGCAGGGGAGCGCCGGGCGCCATGGCGGCTTCGGGATCGAGAACGGCCGGCAGCACCTCATAGTCGACCACGAGGGCCCGGCAGCCCGCTTCGGCGGCGGCCTCGCTCTCCGCCACGACGGCTGCAACGCGCTGACCGCGGAACCGCATCACGCAATCGAAGATGCGCGTGTCGAAGGGGTCGTCCGTGTCGATCTCGTGCCGGCCGGTCGAGAACAAGGCCGCAGGCGCATCCTCGTGAGACAGGATCGCCACGACGCCCGGCACGGTCAGGGCCGCGGTGCGGTGAAACGCGACGACCCGGGCATGAGCATGGGGCGAGCGTAGGAGCTTGACGTGAAGCAGCCCGGCCGGCGCCACATCGGCGGTGAAGCGGGCTGCGCCCGTCACCACTGCCGGGCCGGCCGGCGCGCCGAGATTGCGGGTGCCGTCCGCATGCACATGACCGTCGATCGCATCGGCGATGGCGCGATACCCGGTGCAGCGGCAGAGGTTGCCTTTCAGGGCCGCCGGCAGGTCGGCCTTCTGGCCTTGATCGAGCGCGGCCGCCGTCATGATCATCCCGGCGGTGCAGAAGCCGCATTGGAAGCCCTGAGCGTCGAGGAAGGCCTGCTGCATCGGGTGAAGAGCCTCGGCCGTGCCGAGCCCCTCGATGGTTGTCACGGCCAGACCGCGCGCCCGGAAGGCGGGCGTGATGCAGCTATGGACCGGCTCGCCGTCGAGCCAGACCGTGCAGGCCCCGCAATCGCCGGCGTCGCAGCCCTTCTTGACGCCCAACCAGCCGTTCTCGCGCAGGAAGGTGCGCAGGCATTGGCCCGGGCGTGGTTCCGCTTCCGTGACGCTGCCGTTGACGCTGTAGCTCATGAGGCGGCCAGTTCGTCGAGGATCTCGCCCGCCAGATGAGCCATGACGACACGGCGCCAGGCGCGGCGGCCATGGACATCCTCGAACAGGAGGTCATCCGGCAGGGCTGCCAGGTCGCCGAGCAGCGTCGCGCGATCGGGCAGGGCAGGATAGGCGAAGACCAGCGGGCGAGTGGTCGAGGCCGTGACGGTGAGACGGAATGTCCTGTCGCGGTCGCGTGTGCCGATGAGAAGTGCGCCGGAGCGGCCCTGTGGGGTCAGCGAGATCTGCCGGAAGGCGGCGCGCCGGCGCAGGGCGGCGGCCGGCAGGCGGATCTGGCGCAGGATCTCGCCGGGCGCGAGCGACGTGCGGCCGGCCCCGATGACCAGATCCGTCACCGACTGCTCGCGGTCGCCATCTCGGCCCCAGATGAGGCAGGCGGCGTCGAGCGCCGTGGCCAGAGCCGTTATCGGTCCGGCCGGGAGCGCAAGGCAGATGTTGCCGCCCACCGTGGCGCCGTTCCAGACCTTGAAGGATCCCAGCAGGGCCCGACAGCAGAGCGGAATCAGGCCTGCGGCCTGCCATTCCGGCGGGGCCAGAAAACGCTCGAGGTCGGCGATGCGACAGGTCGCCGAGATGGTCAGTCCGTCGGCGTCGGCGGCGAGAGGCGTCCAGCCGAAACCGCGAAGATCGAGCAGGCGGTTGAGGTCGGGCTGAGGTTCGGAGAAGAGCCAGGTCCCCCCGCCGAGCCAGGCATCGCCCGGCTGCCAGTCCGCCAAGGCGCCTCGGTCAGGGCGCTCGATCACGTCGACGATGCTGTTCAGATCCAACGCGATCGCTCTCCGTCGAGCCTCTTATCGGCCCGAGGATCGATGCTGCCCCGATGTGGAGCGGCTGTCGAGGCGTCCTCGACGGGAGAGCCGCAGCGACGCGGAGCTTTTACGCAACACCGACCCGAATTCCGCCGTGACCTTTCGCCATGAGAGGGGAAGGTAAATGTTTACGCATCGGTCGCTAGGCTTGTCTGGCAATCCGCGTCCGACCGCGAGGGGGTATCTTTCATGATCCGTGTGCTGAAGGGACAGGGCCGCTCGATCGTCGCGTGTTCCGCGATCCTGATGCTGTCGTTCGCCGCTCCGGCTCTCGCGGCGAGCCACAAGAAGCCCGTCGCCGCCAAGACCGCCGAGAAGCCGGCGGAGCCCAAAAAAGAGGCTCTCACCGCCAAGCCGACCCTTGTCGGCTCCTATGGCGACTGGGGCGCTTATGAGGCCCAAGGTCCGAAGAGCAAGATCTGCTACGCGCTGGCGCAGCCCAAGGAGCGCACCCCGACCTCGCTGAAGCGGGACCAGGGTTACATCTTCATCTCGACCCGCCCCGGCGAGCACGTCAAGAACGAGGTCTCGGTCATCATGGGCCTGCCCCTCAAGGAGGGTAGCGGCGACGCCAAGGCAGAGGTCGGCACCACAAATTTCGATCTCGTCACCAAGGGTCAGAACGCCTGGATGAAGGATTCCACCCAGGAAACCGCGCTCATCGGGGTGATGAAGAAGCACGGCCGCCTCGTCGTGAAAGCGCCGAGCAGCAAGGGCGCGGTGGCGACCGATGCCTATTCGCTGACCGGCCTCGGTCCGGCGCTCGACCGCGTCGCCAAGGATTGCTCCTGACGTCTGAGATGCTGTGCGGCGCCTCGCCCTCAGCCTCAATTGGGCCGGTTCACACGGCCCATGACGCCTGAGCCGGCGTCACATGTTCGGGTAGTTCGGGCCTCCGCCCCCCTCGGGGGGTACCCAGGTGATGTTCTGCGCCGGATCCTTGATGTCGCAAGTCTTGCAGTGCACGCAGTTCTGCGCATTGATTTGGAAGCGAGGTTCCGACTTTGTCGCCTCGTCGCCGTAGACGACCTCGTAGACGCCGGCCGGGCAATAGAGCCGGGCCGGCTCGCCGTAAAGCGGCAGGTTGCGGGCGACCGGAATCGCCGGATCCCTCAGCACCAGATGAGCCGGCTGGTTCTCCTCGTGGTTCGTGCCCGAGAGATAGACCGACGACAGCCGGTCGAAACTCAGCACGCCGTCCGGCTTCGGATAGGTGATGGGTTTCACTTCGGCGAGCGGCTTCAGCGTGGCGTGGTCCGGCTTGCCATGGCTGAGCGTGCCGAAGGGCGAGGCGCCGAATAGCTGATTGCACCACATGTCGATGCCGCCGAGGGCCACGCCGGGGAGTGTGCCGAACTTCGACCAGAGCGGCTTGACGTTGCGCACGCGCTTGAGATCCGTGCCGATGGCCGAGGACCGCCATGCCGCCTCGTAGGTCGACAGTTCATCGTTGGCGCGACCTGCCTCGAGCGCCTGGGCCGCATGTTCAGCCGCCATCATGCCGCTCAGGATCGCATTGTGCGAACCCTTGATGCGGGGCACGTTGACGAAGCCTGCCGCGCAACCGATCAGCGCGCCGCCCGGAAAGCTGAGCTTGGGCACGCTCTGCCAGCCACCCTCGGTCAGGGCACGCGCCCCATAGGCGATGCGCTTTCCACCCGCCAAGGTCTCGGCGATCATCGGATGGGTCTTGAACCGCTGGAACTCGTCGAAGGGCGACAGTGTCGGATTCGTGTAGTTCAGGTGGACCACGAAGCCCACGCTGACGAGATTGTCCTCCATCCCGTAGAGGAACGAGCCTCCGCCAGTGCGGTTGGTCAGCGGCCAGCCGAAGGAATGCTGCACGAGTCCGGGCCGATGCGTCTTGGCCGGGACCTCCCAGAGCTCCTTCAGGCCGAGGCCGTATTTCTGCGGATCCCGACCGGCATCGAGCTTGAAGCGGCTGATCAGGCCCTTGGCGAGCGAGCCGCGCGCGCCTTCGGCCACGAGGACGTATTTGGCGCGGAGTTCCATGCCCCGCGTGTAGCCATCCGTGATCGCGCCGTCCTTGCCGACGCCCATGTCGCCCGACGCCACGCCGACGACCTCGCCGGCCTCTCCGTAGAGAACCTCGACGGCGGCGAAGCCGGGGTAGATGTCGACGCCGAGAGCTTCGGCCTGGCGTCCGAGATAGCGCGACACATTGGCGAGCGAGCCCACGAAATTGCCGTGGTTGCTCATCAGCTTCGGCATCAGGGCGTTGGGCAGACGCATGCCGCCGGCCGGCCCGAGGTAGTAGAAGCGGTCGTCCGTGACCTCGACCGTGAGCGGACGGTCGGCGTGGGAGCGCCACTCGGGGATCAGCGAATCGAGCCCGACCGGGTCGACGACGACCCCCGACAGGATATGGCTCCCGACCTCGGAGCCTTTCTCCAATACGACGACGGACAGGTCGGGCTGAAGCTGCTTGAGGCGGATCGCGGCCGCCAGCCCCGCCGGTCCCGCTCCCACCACCACGACGTCGAATTCCATCGCCTCGCGCGCCGGCTTCTCGAAAGCCTCCGACGCGCCGTTGCCCTCCGCCATTCCGCTGTCGATCCCTGTTCCGCTGGTTGGAGCTTATCTAGCCAGCGCGACGCCTCCGCGCAATTGCGGCTCCGCCGCCGCGACGGAGAGCCAAGATCTTGAGACAGAGCCAGGAGGAGCGGGCGCCAGCGCTACGCGCCTCATCGACTTGAATAGAAGTCAAGTTACCGCGCGGGTTATACCGGCACCGTGCCCGTGAACTCTGTCTTGATTCCGCTCACGGCGGCGTCGTTAACCCTTTCTCGACGCTGTACTGTTTGTATAGAGGGATTGCAGATGGCGGCCGCGACATGTTCAGTTGGTATATCAAAGACGTTCCGATCAAACACAAGTTGCGGATAGCCTTTGGGCTGGTCGGCGTCGTGGCGGCTGCCGCGACATTGGTCATCTGGTGGCAGCAACTTGCTCTGGCTCAGACCCTGAACGACCCTGGCCATCGACAGGTTTTACAGGCGCTCAGCACCGACACGTTGTTGGCTCTTGGGGTGGAGCTCATCGTGCTCTTCGGTCTCGCGATCTTCCTGACGCGCTGTATCGGCACGCCCTATGTGACGACCGTGCTTCGGATGGAAGCGCTGGCGGCCGGCGACCTCGATAGCCCCGTCCTATTCAGTGCGCCCCGACGGCGCAGGTCACCAACGGAGGGAGGTTCCGTCCAGAGAGTTGACGGTTGATCTGGTAGCTGGCAGGCGGGTCGATCGGGCAACCGGTCGGATCGAAGCCCTGCGACAAAGGCCGCTTCGGGCGGTTGAGCGATCCAGCGGGCCGTAACGCGAGTGAAGCCTGAGCAGGCCTCGAAAGTGAAGGTGTGGATGCCGACCCGCCTGAATTACGGGGAAGGCCGCGCGAACAGGGAAGCAACCGACACATGCACCTGTTTCGATCCACCGGGGTAGTGGGCACGGCACGTTGGAAGGGTGATCTGGGTAATCGGGGGAAGCCCGTTCCGGGTGGTGGTCGCACCATCGACGTCGTTTCTGGCGGCGGCCCGAGCGGGTGACGGACAGGGTCGTACGACCGTTGAGGCCGGGTAATTCCGGCGGAGGGAAGGACCCTGACTTCTGGTGCGCTTTCTTTTGATGGCGAGGAAAGGGTGATTGGCGATGAGCCTCGAAACACCTGAAAGGATCAGGAGCCTTCAGAGAAAGCTCTACTGCAAGGCGAAGGCGGAGCCTGCCTCCCGCTTCTACGTGCTCTACGACAAGATCTGCCGGGCGGACATCCTCGCCCACGCCTACGCACTCGCCCGTGATAACGGTGGCGCGCCGGGCGTGGACGGGGTGACGTTCTCGGCGATCGAAAGGTTAGGGCTGGAGACGTGGCTGGCGGGACTGCGCGAGGATCTCGTCGCGAAGACGTATCGGCCCGAGCCGGTCCGCCGTGTAAACCTTCCGAAGCCTGGGGGCGGTCTCCGTCCCCTCGGCATCCCGACGATCCGGGACAGGGTGGCGCAGACGGCGGCCAAGCTCGTGCTGGAGCCGATCTTCGAGGCGGACTTCGAGGACAATGCCTATGGGTATCGGCCGCGCCGTGGCGCGGCTGAGGCGATCAAGGAGGTGCACCGGCTTGTTTGCCGGGGCTTCACCGACGTTGTCGACGCCGACTTGTCGAGTTACTTCGACACGATTCCGCACGCGGACCTCCTCCGATCGGTGGCCCGCCGTGTCGTCGATCGGCACGTGCTGCACCTGATTAAGGTGTGGCTCGTGGCACCGGTCGAGGAGCGGGATGGCGACGGGACGCGGCGCATGATTGGAGGACGCGATCGGCACGTCGGCACGCCTCAGGGCGGTGTTGTGAGCCCGTTGCTGTCCAACATCTACATGAACCGCTTTCTGAAGCATTGGCGGCTGACGGGTCGGGACGACGTGTTCCAGGCACGCATCATTTCCTACGCCGACGACTTCGTCGTCCTCAGTCGCGGGCACGCGGCGGAGGCTCTGGCGTGGACGCGGTCGGTGATGATGCGCCTTGGGCTGACGCTCAACGAGGCCAAAACCTCGGTGAAGGACGCCCGCCAGGAGAGCTTCGATTTCCTGGGCTACACGTTCGGCCCGCATCGCTTCCGCAAGGATGGCCACTGGTACCTGGGCGCAAGCCCGTCCAAGAAGAGCGTACAGCGTCTCAAGGCGAAGATCGGCGACGTTCTGGTGCCCGGCAACCAAAGCCCCTGGCCGACGGCCTGCCGCCAGCTGAACAGGCTACTGCGTGGCTGGTCGGCCTACTTCGGCTATGGCACGCGGTTGCAGGCCTATCGGGCTGTCGACAACCACGTCTACGAGAGCGTGCGCCACTTCCTCGTCAGGCGGCACAAGGTGCGAGGACGCGGTACCCAACGGTTTCCCTACACGGAGGTGTTCGGACCCCTCGGCGTGCTGCATCTGAGACGCGTGCATGTTGGGCCCCCGCCGTGGGCCTTGCGGTGAAGCTGGTCGGAAAGCCGGATGCGGGAAACCCGCACGTCCGGTTTGATGAGCGGGGATGGGAAACGGAGCGATGCCGAATGGCCCAAGCTACCGCGCCCATCCTCGACTCTGCCCGCCCATCTCATGCCACCGTCACGCAAATTCCCGCATAGCTCGCAGCACTATCGCGAGGGCGCACCACAGGCGCTTCAGGTCGCCGACCCGTGGCACCTACTCGATAATGACACTGCCGCCTTTGTTATCAAACCCATGTTCGACGACACGGATCAAAATAGCGCCTGCCGAATTAAGGTATGTGGCGCGCAGCTGATGCTCCGCGAACCATAAAGTGACATCGGCGTGTTGGCTGGAGAAAACCTTGAGACAGTGTCTTTGATTGATGCTGTTTTCAATCAATAATGTAATCCAGAGTAACGTGACCAACATTAAAATAATGACAGAAATGTCAAACATCCAAATTTCAATGAAGGACTAGAACTATGATAAGATTAAAGATACTTACCGTTGTTATGGCAGCATCAATACCTTTGGCATTGTTGTCATCTGCTTCTGAAGCAGCGACGGCTCATAACTCGCAGGCTGGAGCGAATGGTCATACTAAAAATGTATCATCTTCTACATATAGGCATATGAGAATACATAGAAAGCAGATGTAAGCTGTAGATGTCGTTTATTAACGTGCGAGACCGAGATTGGGGTGGAGATGCTGCTACGCCAGGCCTGCCAGCGTTTTCCTTCATCGAAAACGGTGGCTACGCCGGGCTTAAGATGTGGCTGATCTGGTCCGGCGCACCGGGACGTGGATGCTCGGACCTGTACCGCTTCGTGATTCTCCCCAAGCGCTGATCGTTGAACAACCCTCGGCTGGATCAGTCGAAATCGCCGCTTGATGTGCGACTACGAGCGGCACACCCGTAAATCCGCAGCGTTCGTCTACCCGCCATAATCCGTGTCATGCTCAGGCGCATCGCCTAAGTGCCTCTACATGGGTCCACACTTCATGAATGGGTTCTCAGCTCGACTTTGCGCATTTCAGGCGGCGTAGCAGGCGAGGATCGCGAGGCGGTCGTAGACGTGTCCTGGCATTTTTGGCCTGTCAGTCGGTGCCGGCGATGTCGTAAAAGCCGCTTCAGCCCAGATCCGGCGCCGAACTGCGGCGATGGCATCGCGAAGGTAAGGCTCGACTTTCGAGCGGCAGAGCCCACGGACTGGCCCTGGTATGCCGCGTCTGGAAAGTGGCGCGTGCCGCTATCTACCGTCGGCGCTTCCCTGCCGATCCGGCATCACGCCGGCGTCCCGGCCGGTAGGGCCGATGCCGGACGCGAGCCTGCTGGAGAGCATCCGCGGCTGCTCGATGCCAGTCCGTTCCACGGCGAGGGGCATCGCAGGGTGTGGGCGCGCCTGCGCCTCGCCGGGCTGCGCACGTCACGCCACCGCGCACGTCACGCCACCGCGTGCTGAGGCTGATGCGCGAGCACGGGCTCCTGGCGCCGTCGCGAACAGGATCACCCCGAGGCCCGCGCAACCACGACGGCACGATCATTCCTGAGACGATCGACCCAATGTGGGGAACCGATATGACGACGGCCTGGACTCGCGAAGGCCAGGTGGCGGGGTTCATCGCCGTCGACCACCACAATGCCGAATGCGTGGGGGTGCATGCCGCCCACTACGGGACCCGCTTCGAGGCTTTGGAGCCGATCCGCCAGGGTGTGCGCGAGCACTTCGGCAGCTTCACTAAAAGCGTCGCCCGCGGCCTATCGGTTCGGCACGACCACGGGAGCCAGTACATGTCGCGTGTGTTCGTGTTCCAGGACGAGATCGCCTTCCTGGGCGCC
>JAYVMK010000193.1:0-5591 GCA_043758995.1 Lichenibacterium sp.
ATCCAGATCCGCCGCCGCCACGGCGATGTTCTTGGCGCGCGGATCGTCCGCATAAGAGATGGAAGGAAGGTTCGGAGTAAGCCCCTGAGGAAAGGGAAACGTCTCAGATGTCGAAGATGGGGTGTAGCCAGGCCGATCTTCCAAACTGCTTCCAAGCTTTAGCAGGATGCTGAAAAATGTCAGTTCTGGCGTGACACTCCCTGTTGGGGGTGATTTCGCGACGAAGCTGTCCGCCAAGCCTGTTAGGGTTGGGCGTCCGCACCCATCGGGTGCGGTCCTCGTCTGCTTCGGTCAGTTACGAGCGGCCGTCCTGTGCTGGCCCCTCGGGCTTCTGACCTGGGGCTCATGCCGCTATGGCGTCTCCCAGCAGCTTCGGTAAGCGGATGAGATTGCAGGCGGCCGCCCTTAAGGCGAAGACCATGTCGACGCGCTCGCGGCCGCGAACGCGGATGCGGCGCAAGGGGCCGATCTCCTTGCCCCAGCCGACCCCCTCCTCGATCCGCTGGCTGACGCCATAGCCGGAGTGGCGGGTCGTGCGCTCACCGGCACCGTGAAAACCTGGTACTTGCCCTTTTGACGGGTTGGAAGCGGAAAGGCGATGCCGAGGATGTCGCCTGACCGCGATCATGCGGGCGACCAGAATTTTCTGGCGCCAGATGGATAACGCTGTCTGACGTCGCCTGCTTCGAAATCCTGTCCTCCCGCGAACCGCCTCCGCCCGACTTAACGGGGTCTATGCACTGAAACGAGCAGGCTGCGAGGTTTCCTTGGTGAGTTCCGACGCGGCCATCTGACCGTCGCTGCCCCGGACCGAGGGCGGGAATGCGACCTCGGCCCTCGCGCCGACGCGATCGCGGCGGTTCCTCAGCGTGAAGCTGGCGCCGATCCGTCGCGAGGCGAGCGTCACGATCGCCAATCCCAACCCGCTGCCCGACGCGCTCTTGTTCCGCCCACGGAAAAAGCGCCGGCCGAGGTTAGACAGTTCGTTCTCCGGGATCCCCGGTCCCTCGTCCTCGACGAACACCGTCGCGCCTCCGTCGTCCTGTTCGTTCACGCCCCACCGAACTTGGCCCCCGTTCGGCATGTGCATTACCGCATTCTCGTGGAGATTGCGGAGCGCTAAGGTGAGAAGGTCATGATCGACCCGCAGAGCGAGGCGTTCGAGCGCGGGGTCGATAACAAGTTGCGCGGCGATATTTCTGTCCGTCTCCAAGATTGCCCGCAGAACCTGGCCGACGGCGGTCGGCGTCGTCACCATCTGTCCCGGCTCTTCGGCATCGAGCGCTGTAATGGCCAGGAGCTGCCGGATGAGCCGCGTCGTCCGGTCCACCGCGGCCATGATCTGGCGGAGCGCCCGGTCGCGGGTGTCGGGCTCGCGAGCCGCCATTGCCACCTGAGCCTGCAGCTTCAAGCCGGCGAGCGGTGTGCGCAGCTCATGCGCCGCAAAGGCCGTCATCTCGCGCTCGTGGCGCCGCGCCGCTTCGACTTTCCCGAACAGGGCGTTTAATGCTTCGGCCAGGGGCCGAACCTCGCGGGGCGCGGGGCGCGTATCCACCGGTGCCATATCGTCCGCGTCGCGCCCCTGGAGTTCAAGCGCCAAGCTCCGCAACGGTTGCAACCCGCGGCCGAGACTCATCCAGATCAGCAGGGCCAGCAGGGGCACGATCGTAATGGCCGGAACCAGCAGTCCCTCGACCAGATCGCGAACCAACCTGTCCCGCAGGCCGAGCCGGTCGCCGACCAGCACACGGATGCCCTTTGCGAGATCCTCGACCGCGAAGACGCGCCATATTTCTCCGTCGACTGTGCGTTCGGAGAACCCGGCCGGTCCATCGCTCAATCTTTCGCCGGGCGCGCCGCTCGAACGAGCGATGAGATGGCCGTCGAGCGACCAGATCTGGCAGGACAACTGGCGCTCGTAGCTGGCGATCTCGGGACGAGAGAAACCGGCATGACCGCGCGACATGTCATTTGCGATCTCGCCGCTGGTGACCAATGAGCTCACCATCCGGGCTGCTTCCTGCAGCCGAGTGTCGAGCACATGCTCGAGTTCGTTCCGCGTCCCGAGATAGATCCAGGCAACGGCGAAGAGCCAGATGAGCCCCGTCGCGGCCACCAGGATGGTGAAGAGGCGAAAGCGCAGCGAGGTCACGACGGCGCCCGCATGCGGTAGCCGAGGCCTCTGATGGTCTCGATGGCGTCGCGACCGATCTTGGCCCGGAGATGGTGGATGTGCACCTCGACCGTGTTGCTTCCGACCTCCTCTTGCCAGCCATAAAGGCGCGCTTCGAGATCCTGCTTGGAAAGGACCATGCCTGGCCGCTCCATGAGGGCTTCGAGCACAGCGAACTCCCGTCGCGACAGTTGCACGGGAACGCCGCCCTGGGTGACCGCGAGACGGCCCGGTTCGAGCACGATCCCGGCCCACTCCAGGCACGGCGAGGCACGGCCGAGACCGCGGCGTGCGGCGGCGCGGACACGTGCTGCGAGTTCATCAAGGTCGAAGGGCTTGCCGACGTAGTCGTCGGCGCCGGCGTCCAGGCCCGAGATCCTGTCAGCGATGTCGTCCCGGGCCGTCAGCAACACGACGGGCGTGCGGTCACCCGCCGCACGTAACTCGCGCAGCATTCCCAGGCCCGATCCGTCAGGAAGCATGAGGTCGAGCACGATGACGTCGAATTCCGTGGTGGCGAGGGCGCAACGGCAATCCGCGCAATTGACCACGACCTCCACGGTTCCGTTCGACAGCCCGAGCCCCGCCTGGATGCCGTCAGCCAGGATGGTGTCGTCCTCCACGACCAAGATGCGCATGTAGTTCTCCGTTCGGCCTCCTCATCCGCCCGCCTTAAGGCTGGCTTAAGCTGCGGCGGGGAGGAGCGGCCGTCACCTTCAACGAACGGTCCCGATGCGCTTCAACCTTTGCCCTGTGGTCCTGGCCGCCTTCGCCCTTATGATCGCGCCCGTCGCGATGGCGGGAGCCCGCGCGGTACCATCAGCCGACGACGAGTTCCAGTTGCGGGCCGCCCACGGGCGGGATGGGGCGCTCGCCCTCGACTGGACGATCGCCCCAAGAACACATCTCTACCGCGACCGCTTCGCCGCCGCGAATGCGCGCGGCGAGGCGGTGCCACTCATCATCGCGCCCGGCGTGACGGAGGACGATCCCAACCTCGGTCCGACTGAGATCTACCGCGGTACCGCGCACGCCGAGATCGCCGCCAAAGACGTGCCCGCGTATGGGGAGCTGGACGTCACCTACCAGGGCTGCGCGGAAACCGGCATCTGCTATCCGCCGGTGACGCGCGCCGTCGATCCGGCGACGCTCGCGATCTCCAAGCACGAGCCGGCAGGCCCCGTTGCGTCAGGCCTGTGGTCCGCTCCGGTCGCCGCCGTAGCTCCACCGGCCGATACGGCCACCTCCTCCAGGAGCGTCGACGCGACCCCGGCCGCGTCCAGCGCGCTCGCCGGCGGCATCGTGCCGATGCTGGTCGCCTTCTTCGCCTTCGGCCTGCTCCTGTCCCTCACGCCTTGCGTGTTCCCTATGGTGCCGATCCTGTCGGGCGTCCTGGCGCGCTCGGGAGCCGGTATGACGCGGGTGCGCGGCTTTACGATGTCGGGCGCGTACGTGATCGCATCGGCTCTCGCCTATGCGGCCTTCGGCGTGGCGGCCGCGTGGTCGGGCGAGAACCTACAGGCCGCGCTGCAGACACCGCTCGTGCTCGGCTTGACGAGCCTCGTGTTCGTGGGTCTCGCGCTTTCCATGTTCGGCCTCTACGAGCTGCAACTGCCATCCGCCTGGACGACGCTCATGTCGCCGGGCACACCCGGGGCCAGTCCGAGATTGCGAGGCGGCGGGATCGCGTCAGCGGCGGCGCTCGGCTTCGGCTCCGCCTTGATCGTCGGACCCTGCGTCACCCCGCCCCTCGCGGCTGCGTTGATCTACGTGGCCCGCACCGGAGACATGGTCCGCGGGGCCTCGGCGTTGTTCGCCATGGGGCTCGGCATGGGGCTGCCGCTGGTGGCCTTCGGGACATTCGGGGCCGGCGTGCTGCCGAAGTCGGGCCTGTGGCTCGCCCGGATCAAGCAGGCCTTCGGCGTCGTGTTCCTCTCGCTGGCTATCACGATGGTGGCCCGCGTCCTGCCCGACGCCGTTCCGCTTGCGCTCTGGGGCGCGCTCGCAATTGGCACAGGCGTGTTCCTCGGCGCGATGGAGCCGCTGCCGGATTCGAGCGGCCCCGTCGCCCGGGTCGGTAAGGCGGCTGGGATCGTCGGCATCGTCTATGGCGTCGCACTCCTGGTCGGCTTCGCTGCCGGACCCCCCGATCCGTTGCGGCCGCTGGCCTTTGTGGCGGATGCACGCCTACAGGCCTCGCCTATACTCCAGGCCGATACGGTCTCGTCGCCGTTGGCGTTCGACCTGGCCCTCGCATCCGCGCGCCGGGCCGAGAAACCTATCGTGGTCGATTTCTCGGCCGCCTGGTGCACGTCCTGTCGCGCCTTTGAGCGCGACGTGCTGACCGATCCGGCTATTCGGGCGCGGCTCAAGGGAGCCACCGTAATCCGCGCCGACGTGACCGCGTCCGACGCCGACAGCCGGTCCCTCATGCGTCGCTTTGGCGTTGTGGGACCTCCCACGTTGCTGTTCCTGGCGCCAAGTGACGGCGCCGAGATCGCCGACACACGTCTTATCGGCGAGGTCGACAAGCCCGCGTTCGAGCACGCCCTCACGCTCGCCGGAACGCCCTCCTGACCGGATCGTGTCCAGTTTCCCTCACTTCGCTCGGAGCATGATGTGCGCTTTCGCTTTCTCCTTCCCCTCTGCTCGGCGGCGCTCTTCGCGATCGGTTCCACCGCGCTCGCGCCGAAGGTTCCGGCCCAGGCTGCCGAGATCGACCCGCAGGCGATCCTTCACGATCCCGAGGCGCCGGTGACGGGCAATCCCAATGGCGACCTCACCATCGTGGCGTTCACCGACTACAACTGCCCGTTCTGCAAGCAGGCCGAACCCGCTCTCGACAAGGTCGTTGCCGCAGACGGCCACATCCGCGTGGTCCATAAGGACTGGCCGATCCTGTCCGAGGCCTCGGTCTATGGCGCCCAGCTGGCGCTCGCCGCGAAGTATCAAAGCCGGTACGAGGCCGTGCACGATGCGCTGATGGCCGTTCCTGGACGCAAGATCTCGAAAGACACGATGCTCGTCGCCGTTCGGAGCTCCGGTGTCGACATGGACCGGCTGGACGCCGACCTGAAGACCCACGAGGCCGACATCAAGGCCCTGCTGGCGCGCAACCTGGCCCAGGCCGATGCCCTCGGCCTGCAGGGGACCCCTGTCTATCTCATCGGTCCCTACAAGGTCGCGGAGGCTCTCGACGCCGACGGGTTCAGGAGGACCGTGGCTGACGCCCGCGCTCGAGGTCCTCAGTGACCAGAGTCCTTTGGCGGATCGCACGAGCCCGGCTGGGGCAGCCCCTCGGGAAGGCCGCGTCGACGATCATTCGCGCCACCGCCATCGCGTGGCTCGGCGCCACCTCTGCTCAAGCGGCGGGCACATTGCACGTCTACGGGCCGAGTGGGCCGATGCCGGCAATGAT
>JAYVMK010000194.1:0-7991 GCA_043758995.1 Lichenibacterium sp.
CACGCTGATCGAAGCGCAGTGAATCACGAACTGGCTAACCCTCGAAGCCTTTTTCAGCGGCCTGCTAGCGGCAGAAGGTGCCGAGCTGGTGCATGTTCCCTTGGAGCTCGGTCACCGCACGACGATGGCGAATGCGTTTCGCGGCTCGCATGGCGTGTTCCTGATGACCCCTCCGATCGCGCCTCCGGCGACGCATGAGACTAAGTTGGGCATGGAGCTGGCAGACGCGGCGGTCGAGGCTGGGGTAAGCCACATCGTTTTCAGCACCTTGGAGAACGTAGGCGAGATTACAAAAGGAGCGAAGTATGCGCCGCACTTCACCGACAAGGCCAGGGTCGAGGATCACATCCGCGGCCTGCCAGTACGTAGCTCGTTTGTAATGCTTGCGTTCTTCTATACGAATTTTATGGAGTACTACATACCTCGTATGATCAACGGCGAGCTCATATTTCCGATTTATCTGCCTAAAGACTTTCGCGCACCCTTCGTCGACCCTATCAGCGCAACCGGGCCGGCAGTCCTTGAGATATTTCCGCACCCGGACAGATACTCGGGGGCGTCTTTGCCGGTGATCGGAGACGTTCTCGCTCCGGATGAGATGGTCGAAACGTTTTCCCGCGTCACAGGCATTAATGCGGCTTATCAGTCAGCCTTCACCCGCGACGAACTGCTCAAATACTTTCCTGCCTTCCGTGACAACGAGCTGTTAGTCCAGGAGTTGGTAGGAGTGGCCGAATACGCGGTCGAGTACGGCTATTATCGTACAGAGCGCGATCTCGAATGGAGCCGGAAGTTGGACCCGGACAGCCTGACTTGGGAGCAGTTCTTGCGCACGACCAAGTGGCAGGGGCAAATGCAACCATTTGGCATCTGAGAATTTGCAGCCGGAAAGACGGACTCGCGAACTCTAGGCCGAAACCTGCCTGACGGCTCGCCACCTATCCTCACCATCTCGCGGACGGGCCGGAGCCGACCCGTCCCCCGCGCGTCGAACCGATGCCTCCCACAGCCGAGAACAAACGATCGTCGAGGCGGCGGTTCTCCCGTCATCCCGCAAGCGGAGGATCGAGACGGGCGAACCCGGCTTGGAGTCGATAAGGGAAGTGGGGGTAAGGTGCCGGGACTACGCTGGCAGTGTCGAGCGTGGCGATCTGTTCGGGTGAGAGGGACCAGCCTGTCGCACCAAGGTTTTGGCGCAGTTGTTCTTCGTTGCGGGCGCCGACGATGACCGAGGCAACCGTCGGCCGCCCGATCAGCCAGTTGAGTGCTACCTGGGGCACCGTTCGGCCCGTCTCCGCCGCGACGACCTCCAACGCGTCGAGCACGCGATAGAGGTGGGCGTCCTCCACCGGCGGCCCGTAGCTGGCCGTCTCATGGAGCCGGCTGCCCTTCGGCACCGGCGTGCCACGCTTGAGCCTCCCGGTCAGACGGCCCCAGCCCAGGGGGCTCCAGACGAGAGCACCAAGTCCCTGGTCGGCGCCGAACGGCATCAAGTCCCATTCGTAGTCTCGGCCGATCAGGGAGTAGTAGACTTGATTGGCGACGTAGCGCGGCCAGCCATGCCGGTCGGCGACCGCCAAGGCCTTCATGATCTGCCAGCCGGAGAAGTTCGACACGCCGACGTAGCGGACCTTACCTGCCCGCACGAGCACGTCGAGGGTCGAAAGGACCTCTTCAACGGGCGTCGCCGCGTCGAAGGCGTGTAGTTGCAGCACGTCGACGTAGTCTGTGCGCAGCCGCTTGAGGGCATCCTCGACGGCGCGGATCAGGCGAAAGCGCGACGAGCCAGCGTCGTTCGGCCCCTCTCCCATCGGCAGGCTGGTCTTCGTCGAGATCAGAACCTTGTCACGACGACCCTCCAGCGCAGCGCCGAGGACTTCTTCCGATGCGCCGCTGGAATAGACGTCCGCGGTGTCGAACATCGTGACGCCCGCCTCGAGACAGATGTCGACGAGGCGACGCGCTTCCGTAGCATCCGTGTTGCCCCAGGCACCGAACAGGGGGCCGGTGCCGCCGAACGTGCCTGCCCCGAAGCTCAGGACGGGCACCTTGAGACCGGATCTGCCCAGCGATCTGTGTTCCATAAATTGTCTCTTTCACTTCAACGATGGTCGGGTCAGCGGCCGAGCATGGCGTCGATGTCGACGGCGTCGGCCATCGTCCGACTCCCCCGGTCGCCGGGATGGAGGTGATCGCCGGAGTCGAGAGCCGGTGCGAGACGCGAGGGGTGCGACGGGTCTCGCAGGGTCGCGTCGAAGTCGACGACGGCATCGAATGCGCCGCTTTCGCGGATCCAGTGGTTCACCTGCTGGCGTAACGCGTCTTTCTCGGGATCGTAGTAATCTCCCAGAGGCGTACCGGAGAGCGCGCCTTCGAAAGGCGTCAGCGTCGCCCCGACGACCCGGACGTTGTGCGCATGGGCCAGGGCGACGAGTTGCTGATAGCCAGCGATCAGCGCGTCGAAGTTTGGCTGCGCCTGTTGTCGCGCAAAGGCCGTGCCCGGCCATGCGATGTCGTTGATGCCGATCAGGACGATGACGGCTTTCACGTTCGGTTCGGCCAGGACGTCCCGGCCTATCCGGGCCACGGCGCTTACTCCCATTCCGTCGCTGAGCAGGCGAGCACCGGAGATGCCGGCGTTAAGCACGGCCACGTGCCGCGATGCCAATCGCCTTCCCAGGAGGTCCGGCCAGCGCGCGTCGGCGTCGAGCGTCGAGCCGTTCCCGTCCGTGATCGAGTCCCCGATGACCGCCACCGCGCCCTGGTTCGGACTGTCGACCAGGACCTCGCTCAAGAATATGCGCGCGTCAGTCGTGCCTATTGAGGGAAAGTCGGTTGCGCGGGTGAGATCACCCTTGCCGAACCTTGCCGTCTGACGACCGTCCCAGTGGAAGGTCGTCAGCGGCGTTTCATCTGGAAGGTAGACCGAGACGTCCATTTGGGCCTGTGCCTCAGCGTTCAGGTCCACCGGATCGCTGACGGCCGGCGAACCGGCCGGGATGGAAATGCCATCCTTTCCGCCAAAGGTGAGCTTGTGGGTGGCGTCGCGTGAGTTTGACTGACCGGGCATGGCGACGCTCGCGGCGCCGATGACCAACGGCCCGCTGCCATAGGCATTCGAGAAGACGAATCGCAGCCTTGAGCCGCCAAGGCTGATGCGCACGCTTTGCCTGATCGTCTGGTCCCGCACGGTCGCTGGGATCTTTGTCGGGAGGGCAAAGCCCCCGCCCCAGACCGGTTGCGGGTTGGCTGTCCAGGTACCGACCCAGTTTTCGTCCTGGGCTCGTGCCGGCGTTTGGGCGATCAGGCCCGCCGCGAGAGCAAGGGCGCTCAAGGTAACTCCACGGGACCGGTGGCCGGGAATAGCCGGGCTTTTATCAATCAAAGTCATCGTTTGCTCCACGAGATCAAGGCAGGAGTGCTCGGTCAGGCGAGCGGCCGGCGATCGAGGTCGCAAGGGCAGCGACGACCACCGCCGCGGCCGGGAAGAACGACCCGATGAGTGGTACGAAGATCAGTCCTGGACCGTGGTCGATCACCTCGCCGCCGGCCCAGGCGCCAAGAGCGTTGCCGAGGTTGAAAGCTGCGATGTTGAAGGACGACGCGAGGCTCTGTCCGACGCCTTCCGTCTTCGAGAGCACCCACGTCTGCAGCGGCACGACCGTGGCGAAGCCGCTCGCGCCCAAGAGGCCCACCATGGCCACGGTCGCGACTTGCGAGCGAAGTCCCAGCGTCATCAGCGCCATGACGAGGGTGAGCACGGCCAGCGTGCCGAAGATCGTACCGACGACGCTGCGGTCTGCGAGGCGGCCGCCGACGAGGTTGCCGACGACGAGACCGCCGCCGAACACCAGCAGGATCGGAGAAACGGCCGCCTTCCCGAAACCGCTGACTTGGGTCAGCATCGACTCGATGTAGGTGAAGACCGAGAAGACGCCAGCGTAGCCTAGAACCGTAGTCGTGAGGCCGAGCAAAACCGGCGCGCGTAGGATTTCGGACAGGTCCTCCCGCCAGTCGCTCTGGGCCAACGGTCGAGCATCTCTCGGGACGGCGGTGGCGATGACCGCGTAGACGATCATCCCAACCAGCGTGACCGCACCGAACGTGACGCGCCATCCGTACCTCTGGCCGAGCCAGGTTCCGAGCGGCACGCCGAGGATATTGGCGACGGTCAGTCCGGTGAACATCACCGCGATGGCCGACGCCTTGCGCTCGTTCGACACCAGCCCTGTCGCCACCACCGAACCGACGCCAAAGAACGTGCCATGGGCAAGCGCGGTCAACACCCGCGCGGCCATGAGCAAGCCGTAGGTCGGCGCGAACGTACAGGCCCCGTTGCCGACGACGAAGATCGCAGTCAGCGCCAAAAGGATGCTCTTGTGCCGCCATTGTAGAGTGAGGATGGTCAGCACAGGCGCGCCGACAACGACCCCGAGGGCATATCCTGAGATCAGCAGGCCCGCAGCCGAGGTAGAGACGCCGAGATCGGCGCCCACTTCGCCGAGCAGTCCCATGATGACGAATTCGGTGACGCCGATGCCGAAGGCGCCGGCCGTGAGAGCGTAGAGAGCCAGCGGCATGACCTATCCCACGAAGATGATCTTGTCGGAATAGATCCTACGCAGTCAGCGAGATAGAGTGCCGGCGGGAACAGCACTTGTGACGCGAAGGACCGATGGGCAGATCCGAAGTCAACCGCTCCGCCGAGATGGAGGTCTTCGCGCGGGTGGTCGAACAGGGCGGGTTCTCGCCCGCGGCGCGTGCATGCCGCATGACCCCCTCCGCGGTCAGCAAGCTCATCGCTCGGCTGGAGACCAGGCTAGGGGCCCGTCTCGTCAACAGGTCGACCCGAGCCTTCCAACTCACACCGGACGGATGCGTGTTCTACGAGCGAGCGACACGCATCCTTGCCGACATCGAGGACGCCGAGCGGACTGCGGGCATAGGTGAGCAGCCGACCGGGCGCGTCCGACTCAACACCAGCCCCTCCTATGTCACCCACATCCTCGCTCCCATCCTGCCGGAGTTTCTGCACCGCTATCCAGCAGTCACGCTCGATCTCGTGCAGACCGACATGGTCGTGGATCTACTGGCCGAGCGGACCGACGTGGCGGTGCGGGCGGGGCCATTGAAGAGCTCGAGTCTGGTAGCCCGGAAGCTTGGGGATACCGCGATGACGATCGTAGGCTCTCCCTCATACCTTGACCGCTTTGGTCAGCCGGAAACGCTAGCGGACCTTGCCCACCACAGCCGCCTGGGGTTCGGCTACCTTCGTGCGGTGGACGGCTGGCCGTTGCGGGAGAATGGTGGGACCGTTCTCGTGCCCACCACCGGCCGTGTTCAGGCGAGTGATGGTGAGGCACTTCGCAGGCTCGCGATCGGCGGCAGCGGCCTCGCTCGCCTCGCGGCGTTCACGGTGCGTGCCGACATCGCCGCCGGACGTCTTCTGCCCGTTCTAGAAAAGTTCAACCCAGGGGATAAGGAAGCCTTCCACGCCATCCACGTCGGCCAGGGAGGACCATTGTCCTCTCGCGTCCGGGCGTTACTGGACTTCCTCGCAGAACGGGGACAAGTCGATCACCAAATATGATCGCAGGTCAGATGCGGAATTGGCTCCGCGCAGGCGCCTCGGTAGCATGTTCAAAAAAGGTCTGCTGAAGACGTTCCAAACATGAAAGCGGCCGTACCGATCTACACCCCGGTCCGTCATAGCGGCCCGGCAGTTCGCAGCAACTAACATTTTGGTGCATGCAACACTTCAGACAAAAGCGACAGCGAGGCCGATTAAGCATTCATTCCGCTTACGCCGAGGCCGGCCGGTGTCAGTCCATGCCAGTTTCTCGATAGTGAACAGCGCAATCTCCGAAGCAGCCTTTCAGACCTGGATGGATGGTCATCTCTCGTGACATCATTTCCGGGCTTCGAAACTGCCTCGACGATGCAGGGCTTCGACGGAGTTCTACGCCAACTATGACTCCGTGATCGTCGCGTTCGACGAGTCTCGCGTGGTCAACGACGGCAAAGTCGACGCTGCGGCGGAGGGCCTCGTCAACCTGATCCTCTATGGAGTGGTCCCGCGCGTGGCGACCGACGCCGGGGCGCAGGATATCGTCTGAACTCGACGCAAGTCAGTCACTCGTCCTTGATCATAGCGATTTCCGGAGCGGGCCTTAGACATGCTGTTCTGTTCTCGCGCTCTGGCCGAAGTGCAAAATATTTCAATAACGATGCTATCTTTGCTGAAAACAAGATCAGGTAAAGACGTCTTCGCTCTGGAAACAAGGCCAGACCCCTGCTCATTCACTTTTTTCATATGAGATAACCGATAAGAAACGGATTGGGAGTTTTCGCATCTCCTCCGGTCCGTGAGGCGCATCAGCGTCGAAGAACAGACTGTCACCCGGTGTCATTAGGTAGGACCCGTCGCCATGGCGGTAGACGACCTCGCCTTCCAGCATGAAGAGAAACTCCAAACCTGAGTGTTGGAACAGGGGAAAGACGTCAGAGTCCGTGGTCAACGTGATGAGATATGGTTCAACAATCACGCGCGAGGCTTCGTCAGTCGTGTGCCCCAGTAACTGGTAGTGGTGCTTGTTACGAGTGCCACGCCTCTCGATTGGCAGACCCTCGCCTGCTTTGACGAAGGTAGCGGTCCGATCCTGCTGGAACCGCCGGAACAGCGACGTCACGGGCACCCCCAGCGCGCGCGACAAGCTTTGCAGCGTCGTGAGTGACGGCGATGTCGCCCCGTTCTCTATTTTCGATAGCATGCCGTGCGAAAGGCCAGTGGCGGTGGCGAGATCCACAACTGTAAGGCCGAGCTTGGTTCGAAGCGCCTTGACTTCGCGACCGATGGCTACTTCGAGCACGCGATCCCGGACACTCACCATGGCGTGGGGATCCTGACCCCCTTCGTGGTCCTGCGGAGACAGACTTTGCAAATTGTCGCCTTGCGCCGTCACTGGAACACGGACGGCCGGCTCCGTTCTCCTTGCCATTTGCAGTCAACCTTCATTCTCGCCTTCGAGTGCTCAGAGGCGGTGTACGCACCTGCCGCTACCACGGCCTTACTGGCCAAGCCAACGGACAGCATCTCTTTCGCCATAGCTGATCAGCACGTATGCAGACTGCACCAATTATCATCAGATGAATAAATTGTTCTTCACAGGCACTGAGGGTTTTGGTATGCCATAAGACAAGAGAGACGGAGCGCCTTATGTGCGGGATAGTCGGATTATTCATCAAGGACCGAAGCCTCGATCGCGAGCTCGGTCACATGCTGTCGGGCATGTTGACCACCATGTGCGACCGCGGCCCGGACAGTGCCGGCTTCGCGGTCTACGGCCCGGCTTCGAGGGGACGCGCCAAGATCACGGTGCAGAGCGCCGAGCCCGATGCCGCTTTCGCCGGTCTCGCGGCCGCTCTGAAAGAGGTGGCTGGCGACGAAGTCGGTTTCGCCCGACGGTCCAGCCACGGCGTGCTCGATGTCCCGGCCGCGACCGCGGACGGGGTCCGTGCTGCCATCCGCGAGCGTCATCCCGAAGTCCGTGTCATGGCAACAGGCGAAGCCATCGAGATCTACAAGGAGGTCGGCTACCCGACCGACGTCGCCGAGCGCTTCAACCTCGACGCCATGTCGGGCACACACGGCATCGGCCACACCCGCATGGCGACTGAGTCCGCGGTTACCACTCTGGGCGCGCATCCCTTCTCGACCGGTGCCGACCAGTGCCTCGTCCATAATGGCTCGCTGTCAAACCACGCCAACCTGCGGCGCATGTTGGCTAGGGACGGCATCACGATGGAGACCCAGAACGACTCCGAGGTGGCCGCCTCCTATCTGACATGGCGCATGGGCCAGGGCATGAACCTCGGCCAAGCGCTGGAGAAAAGCCTCGACGACCTCGACGGCTTCTACACCTTCGTGGTCGGAACCAAGGACGGCTTCGGCGTGCTTCGGGACCCGATCGCCTGCAAGCCGGCAGTCCTGG
>JAYVMK010000195.1:0-2271 GCA_043758995.1 Lichenibacterium sp.
CAGCGATGACGCGTCGGTATGACGGGATCAATGATAATGCCTCGCGTCATGGTGGGATACCGCGGCAGACTCTTACGGACGCGACCTGTCCATTCGTTGTCAGATCGCTTGAATTGTGCCCGCTTTCCCAGGCCCGCCGATGTCACTCCAATCCTGCAATGGATCGCAGCAGCGCGGGCTATGTTCAGTATGTAGTCAGCATGGTCAGGCGGACGCCTCGGGTGGCTTGGAAGCTGGCGTCGTCCGGCGTCTGAACAGCCTCAGCCGGGCAGCATTCGCCTGAGCACGTTCTCTCGCACAGCGTAGTGGTGAAACAGGGCCGCGGTCGCGTGCAGCCCAGCGAGCACGATAATGGCCCAGGCGCCCCAATGGTGGATCCAATTCAGCGCCGGTCGCCACGCCGGATCGAGCGCGAACGGCGACGGTATGCTGGCTCCAAAAAACTCGACGCCATGGCCGCGGACCCACCGCTTTCCCAAACCGGCGATCACCATCGTAGCTAGCAGGCCGTAGAGGACGAAGTGCATCCCCTTGGCGGCAAGCTCCGTGACGCCCGTGCTTGCCGGGTGCAATTGGCGCCCTAAGAGGGGCCGCCAGATCAGCCGCAGGACCAGGACGGCCGCGAGAATGACGCTCAACGAGACATGCGCGGTCTGCATCGTGATCTGCGTCGGCCCATCATGGGGGAAAAACGACCAGATGTGGGCGAGGCTGAACAACGTCACGACCAGGATGGCCGTAAGCCAGTGAAGTGTCATCGTCATGCCATCGTAGCGTTCTGCGCCGCGAAGCGTTCCGTCTTCACCGGCCAGAGCCCGGGTCGCCTCTGCCAAGCGTGTGTCAGTCATGTCCAGTTTCTCTCGTCGCCGCTCGGGCCGTTTGGGCGGGCGCCAGCATCCCTGCTGCCGGTCTAGGCCGTATCCGCACCTGAGAAGCGCACGGTCGAACGTGACCGTGGCTCGGCTATGGCGTGCGTCATCGTGCGCCAGCGTCGTGGCGCATGCTACGTTACATCGTCCCGCGCCTTCCTGTCCGATCGCTGTTAGCGCCGGCGAAAGATACCGGCGCAGGCGTTCCAGACGCTAAGGTCTCTCTGACAGGGGGCGTTGCGATGAGACTGCTGCTGGTCGAGGATAGCGTTCGCCTTCGTGACCTGCTGACCGAGCGGATCCACGGGGCGGGCTGGATGCTGGACGCGGTCGGCACGATCGCCGCCGCGACCGAGGCCTCGAGGTCGATCCTCTACGACCTCGTCCTTATCGATCTCGGACTACCGGACGGTGACGGCAAATTGCTGATCAAGTCGCTTCGTACGCAAGGCTCCTTCGTGCCGATCCTCGTCCTCACGGCACGGGGATCGATCGACGACCGAGTCGACGCTCTCGACTGTGGGGCTGACGATTTCCTGATGAAGCCGTTCAACCACATCGAGCTCCTGGCTCGTTGCCGTGCCCTGCTGAGGCGCAGCGGTCCACACCGCGCGGAGCGGATCGAGTTCGGCCGCCTCGAATTCGATCCTGCGTCCGGCTCGGTCCGTGTCGGAGGCGCCATCGTCCCGGTCTCGCCGCGTGAGCGATCAATCCTGGAATTGCTGCTGCGCCACGCCGACCGCGTGGTGCCGAAGGAGCGAATCGAGATTGCCTTATCCGCCTTCGGAGAGGAGATCTCGACCAATGCCGTCGAACTGGCGATTTCACGGCTCCGCAAGCGCCTCGATCCCGTCGAGGCCTGCATCGCTATTGAGACTGTCAGGGGTGCCGGCTACCTGCTGCGGGAAATCAAGGTCGATGCCTGAGCGGGATCGGAAGCTGCCGTCCCTCGCCCGCATCGTCGGTTCGCGCATCGTCGTGTTCGCGCTCCTCGCAATGGCCGTACAGGTTGCCGTCGTGCTGGCCGACTATTACTTCGACGACCCCAAGCTGGCGTCCCTGATGATCGAGGGCGAGACCGCTTCCCTGGTCAAGGGCGTAAGCGTCGGCTCGGACGGCCTAAGCTTCGTGGTTCCCCGGGGCATGAGACGTTACCAGGGATCGAGCGGCGATTACTTCACGCGCGTGCGAACGCCTGAGGGACGCGTCATCTACTCCAACTGCGACGCGAGCTGCGCGCTGCGCCTCCTCCCGCAAGAAGTGAATCCGCCGGATCTCTGGTCACGCCTTCTGCGGCGCGGCAAGCCTATCGCCGTGGCCGGCGGCCAGTCGTTCGATGTCCAGGGCGCGAAAATCTTCGTCGAAGTCGCAGTTCTCGACGACCATGAACGCGTGATGTGGC
>JAYVMK010000196.1:0-7012 GCA_043758995.1 Lichenibacterium sp.
GAGCAACGCCCGCCGTCTCCGCATGGAGATGACGGCGGCTGATTCGATGCTCCGGCGAAGCCTGCGTGATCGCGGCACCGGGGCCAAGTTCAGGCGGCATGTTCCGATCTGCCCCTATGTCGCCGGCTTCGCCCGCGTTGCAGCGCGTCTCGTCGTCGAACTCGACGGGCGGCCTCACGACGCAGAGGAACAGCAGGCTCGCGATGAGTGCAGGGACGTGTGGCTGTCCAGACAGGGGTGGCGTGTCCTGCAGATCCCCAACGACATCGTGATCGGTGGCGGCGACATCGTCATCGATCGTATCAGGGCGGCGCTCGCGCCGCAGGTTCCCTCATCCGACCCTCGCTGACGCGAGGTCCCCCTTCTCCCGCTTCGCGGGAGAAGGATTTCGCCAATCCCAACGTTGAGCTGATCACATGAACGCCATCACGCCTCCGCCTGCACCGCCAGCCTCGCCGCCCTCGCCCTATTCCTCGGCGCTCGCCACCTCCAACACCGAGTCGCATACGCTGTCGGTGCTGGTCGACAACGAGCCCGGCGTCCTCGCCCGGGTGGTCGGGCTATTTTCCGGCCGCGGCTACAATATCGAGAGCCTGACCGTCGCCGAGGTGGCCCATGCCGAGCACCAGTCGCGCATCACCATCGTGACCTCCGGAACACCGGAGGCGGTGGAGCAGATCCGCCACCAGCTCGAGCGCCTGGTCCCGGTGCACCGCGTGACCGACCTGACCGTCGCGGGGAACTTCGTCGAGCGCGAACTCGCCATGGTGAAGGTGCGCGGCAAGGGCGAGAACCGGATGGAAGCCTTGCGCCTCTCCGAGGCCTTCCGTGGCCGCGTCGTCGACGCCACCACGGAAAGCTTCACCTTCGAACTCACCGGCGCGCCCTCGAAGATCGACCATTTCGTCGAGTTGATGCGCCCCGTCGGCCTCGTCGAAGTGTCGCGTACCGGCATCGCCGCCATCTCGCGGGGACCGGAGGGGATGTGATGTCGACGGCGCTGCTCTGGGGCCTCGCGGTCTTCTGCTTCGTGAGCTCGATCACGCCCGGCCCCAACAACCTGATGCTGATGACCTCCGGCGTGAATTTCGGCGTGCGTCGCACCCTGCCCCATATGCTGGGCGTGGCCTTGGGCTTCGTCATCATGGTGGCCATGGTGGGGCTCGGCCTCGCCGGGCTCTTCACCCACTATCCGGTCCTGCTGCTCGGCATGAAGTGGATCGGCGCCGCCTACATGGTCTGGCTGGCCGTGAAGCTCGCCCGCGCGGCGCCCATCAAGGCCGGCGAGGCGAAAGGCCGACCCATGACCTTTCTACAGGCGGCCGCCTTTCAGTGGATCAACCCCAAGGCCTGGATCATGGCGCTGACGGCCGTCGCCACCTATACCGACCCTGCCGACTACACCCGCACGGTCCTTCTCGTCGCGCTGATCTTCGGCGTGGTGAATCTTCCCTGCATTTCATCCTGGGTGGTGTTCGGCACGACGCTGCGCCATGCGCTGCAGCGACCGGCTGTCCTGCGCGCCTTCAACTGGACCATGGGCGTGCTGCTGATCGCCTCGCTCTACCCGGTCTTCACGGAGTAGCTGCGGTCTCGCCATGTCGCTCTTCCGGGAGCACCTCACCGCCGAAGCAGGAACACCGCAGCGTCCCAGAGACGAAACTTCGGCTCGCCGGCGCGCTCAAGCCTGAGGCCGTGCACGGCGGCTGCCTCGGAAAGTTCGGCGCGGTCACGGGTCGGCTCGCCGCGGTAGGAATAGTTGAGAACCACCGCGGTGCCACCCGGGCGCAAGACGCGGGCGAGTTCCGCGACGTGCCGCGCCGCCAGTCCCGCCTCGACGAGATAGGGAAAGACGTCGGCGGCCAGCACGAAATCGACGGAGGCGTCATCGACGCCGGCGAGGTCACGACCGGTGCCGACGGCATAGCGCACATGGGCGTGGCGAGACCGGCGGCGCGCCTCGTCGACCATGCCGGAGGAGAGGTCGAGGCCGAGGACGGATCGCAGATGCGGCCCCAGGGCCTCGGCGAAGCGCCCCATGCCGCAGCCGAGGTCGAGCGCATCGCGATCGGAGCCGAGGAGGCCCCAATCCGCGAGCGCTGTCACGACCTCGTCCGTCGCGGCGGCCAGAAGCCCTGGATCGCCCAAAGCGTAGAGCGCCACGCCGGCTTCGGGCGTCGCCGCAGCCAGCCGATCGAAGCTCGTCCGCCAATGGTCCAGCGTGGCCTCGGCACCGGCCAACGCCGGCGCATGGTCGACACCGTCGACGACCGCATGAACGACGCGCCACGCCTCCGGGTGACTCGCGAGGAGCCGCCCGACCTCATCGAGCCGTGTGGCCAGATCCGGGTAGGCGGCGACGGCGTCCGCGAGAGAGGTGGCCGCAGACTCCGGCGAAGGCGACGCCATCAGAAGGTGCATGAGGGCGATGTTGGGCGGTGCATTATCGCGCAGCCGCGCCGCAAGCGCCTCGACGGCGCTCACTCTGTGGGCCGGCGCAGGGCGCGTCGGGCATTGATGCGGTCCACCGCGCCCCATTCGTATTTGTAGGGCTCGGCACCGCGCAGCAGGTTCAGCATCCCGGCGCCGCCCGCCAGCATCGTGTCGAGCGCGTCGCCCATCAGGATCGTGCCGGGGCTTTCGAAAGCAAAGGCCGGGTCGAAACCACCCAGATAGGCGAACAGGGTCCGGCCACGCCGCAGTCCGTGGAACACGCCAGCCACCTGACCTTCGATCCGCAGCAGTGTCGCCTGGAGGAGGTCCGCTGCGGCGAGACGCGGCGTGGCCGCACGGTGAAAGGCTTGAACGGCAAGGTCTGCGAGAACGCCGGCCTCGCCGCGGCTCTCCCACCGGGCCGCATGCAGGCGGAACAAAGCCTCGAGATGGTCGAGCGCCGTCCCGGGCATGGCCAACTCGATCGAAGCGCCGCGACGCTCGGCGCGGTGGCGAGCCATGCGCAGCTTCCGTAGCTTGCCCGGGGGGACCAGGGCCCCGATGTCGGGAGCGTCGCCCCAGACGAGCGCAGGACATCGGCTTTGCGCCGCAACATCGTCGGTCCAACCGCTCGGGACCAGCCACGACAAGGCCGCGGCATCGCTGGCGAGCTCCTCTAGCGAGATCAGGCCCCAATCCGGATCATGAGACAGAGCAACGAGGATGTCGGCGCCGATGTCCCGCCCGGCATCGGGGCCGACGAGCATGTCGAGATCGTCCGAGAGACCGATGCCGAGCGGCAGGAGCCTTCCGCTGTCCCGCTCCAGATAGAGCGGTGCAAGCGCCACGAGGTTGCTCCCGCACCAGGCAGCGACCGTCCGCAAGGGACCTGGCGCGAAGGTCTGCCACCAGGGCAGCAGCCAGGCCGGAGATCGAAATGGCGTCGCATTGGGGCAGCGCGCGAACAGGTCCCACCACGCCGGTTCGACCGCGAAGAGCCGCTCGGCGTCGGCGATCATCTCGATGCGGAGTGTCGTCGTCATGCGGCGACCCTTGCCAGTTCGGCATAGAGGTCGAGGTAGCGCACCGCCATCACGCCGTCGTCGAAGCGCTCGCGCGCCAGGGCGCGGCAGGTCTCAGGACTGATATGCGCAGCCCGGCGGATCGCCTTCGCCATGGCCTCGGCGTCAGGGACCAGGAAGCCCGACCGGCCGTCCTCGACCGCGTCGGCGAGGGCGCCGTTCGGGAAGGCGATCACCGCCGTCCCGCAGGCAGCGGCTTCGCGCGCGACCAGCGACGAGGTCTCAGCGGCGAGACTCGGCACGAGCAGGCACCGCGCCGCGGTGAGCAACCGCCGCTTGCGGCCGAACCCGACGGGGCCGACGTAGCGGCATTTTTCGTCAAGCAGCGGGCGAACCTCCGCGTCGAAATAGGCCTGGTGCGCGGCGTAATCGTAGAGCTCTCCCGCCACGATCAGCGGCACCCCGGCACGATGCGCGGCCTGCAACGCCAGATGCACGCCCTTCTCTGGACAGATGCGGCCGAGGAACAGGGCGAAGTCCCGCTTCGCATGGCGGGACGCGCCCAGCCTACCGACGGGAACGCCGTTCTCGATGAAGTCGACGAGAGTCGGCGACGGCGGGCAGGCGTCGTGCTGAGATCGGGATACGCAGTTGAAAAAGGTGCGGGGCCGGGTCGGGCGCAAGGCCCCGGCCGGATACCAGTCCGGCGGCAGATGTAGCGTCGCCAGAACGGGCGCGCCGGGCGCCGGAAGGTACCGGTCGAAGTCGATGCCATGCAGGTGGATCAGGTCCACGGGGCTACGCGCCAGCACGCCCGCGATGGCGTCGCGGTTGGCTGCCTGGGCCCGAGCCTTGGCGGGGTCGTCGAGCAGGCCGTCGGGCCAGGGAATGGCGACGAGGTCACCGGCGACGCGCGAGCCTTCGGGTGCAATCACGATGGAGCGATGACCGGCGGCGACCAGCGCGCGGTCGAGCGCGGAGAGGATCTGCTCGGACCCGCCCGTACTGTCCGGCGAGACGCGGGCCAGCGGATAGGCGACGGACAGGATGGTCAGGCTCACGCGTCGAGCTCCGCCGTTGCGGCACGTACTGCGGCGAGCCAGCCGCCACGGTCGAGGTTCCAGCCATGGCGCTCGTAGAGCAGGTCGCCCTCGTGCGGCAGGCGCGCGAAGTCATAGGCGGGGGCGAGCCGGTAGACCTCGCGGGCGAGGTCGAACGACGCCAGCGTGTCGCCCTGGGTGGCGTGGCAGGCCGCCATGCGACGCTTCAGGCCGAGGTCCAAGACGGAGAGGGTGAGAACCTGCGTCTCGACCGGTGCAGGATCCCCTTCTCCCCTCGCGCGAGAAGGTGGGAGGGAGGTCGCGTCCTGCTCGGGCAGGAACTGCTGCCGCACCCACCCATCCGGGGCGGCATGGTAGAAGGGCATCTCGACGACCGGACGCACGGGTCCGCTCGCCCGCCGCACCGCCGCATGAACCGCGAAGGCCACGGCGTCGTGGTCGGGATGACCGCCTTCGTAGGCATGGGTCAGCACGGCGTCGGCCTGCGCCACGAAGGGCGCGAGGCGGCGCGCCACATCGGCCAGGCGATAGATCGCGCCCTGGTCGGCCACGCCGAAACCGTGATGACGCGTCTCGGGCACGCCCGCGAGATCCAGCGCCGCCCGGGCCTCGCGCCAACGTGCCTTGGCGTAGGCGTCTGGCGTCTCGAACCCCTGCCGGTGCGCGTCGTCGCCGTCGCGCGGCGCACCGTCGGTGACGTGGACCACGGTGACATTCTCGAGGCGCGATAGCAGCGCGCCGCAACCCAGGACCTCGTCGTCGGGGTGGGCCACCACCACGAGCCAGCGCAGCCCTGGCGCGACGATACTCACACCGTTTCGAGTGGATCGGCTCGGGGCGGTCTCATTCGGCTGCGGACGTGTCACGCCTGTCGGCCTCAGCCCCGCCAGGTGAGGTCAATGGCCCCAGCGCAGCGCCAGCGGCTGCAGGGTCTCGGCGATCTCGAGCAGCCCGGCGCGGGTCGCAGGGTGGAGCGGCTCGAAGGGATGCCGCACGGCGTCGCTCTCGATGACGCCGCCCGCCATCATGACGGCCTTGGCGGCACGCAGGCCACACTGGCGGTTCTCGTAATTGATGAGCGGCAGGCATTTGGCATAGAGCGCCGCCGCGGTCTTGCGATCGCCGGCGAGATGCGCCGTGACGATGGGCTTGATGAGATCGGGCAGGAGCGCGCTGGTCATGGTGCCGGTCGCGCCGGCATCGAGATCGGCCATCAGCGTGATGGCTTCCTCGCCGTCCCAGGGACCCTCGATGGCATCGCCGCCGGCGGCGATCAGCGTCCGGAGTTTGGCGGCCGCCTGCGGCACTTCGATCTTGAAGTATCGCACCAGCGGTACCTCCTTGCCGAGGCGCACCAGGAAGGACACGGACAGCGGCACGCCGGAGAGCGGCGCGTCCTGCACCATGATGGGGAGACCGGCGGCCTCGGCCACCCGGGCGAAATGCTCCACCATCAGGTTCTCGTCGGCGCGCAGGCCGACGCCGTGATAGGGCGGCATCATCATCAGCATGGAGGCCCCGGCCGCTGCGGCCCGGCGCCCACGCTCCGCCGCGATGGCGGTCGCGAAATGGCTGACGGTGACGATCACCGGCACGCGGCCGGCGACCCGCTCGAGGCTCGAAGTCATCATCTGTTCGCGCTCGGCATCGGTCAGCGCGAATTGTTCTGAATAGTTTGCCAGGATGCAGATGCCGTCGACGCCCTGGTCGACCATGCAGTCCATCACGCGGGCATTGCCGGCGAGATCGAGGTCACCATTGGCTTTGAAGGGCGTCGGCGCGACGGGGAAAATGCCCGTCAGGGGCTTGGCGAGTGTCACGTGTCTGCTCCCGACCGCGGGCTCTCGATTCGGCGCTCATCGGCCTGGACACGCATACGAAGATCGCACGCCGCCGTAAAGACCGGGCCGCATTTGTCCGACAATATCTGCCCGAAAAGCGGGCAGTTCGAGCTCGCGCCGATGCGGGCTCTCGGCAGCCGCTGATGCAAGCAGCGCCGACGAGGATCGCACGCACACGCTTCTTTCACCGCGAGGCCGATGGCATGGCGCTTGCTGCCGCACGATCAGATGGCAGGCCGCGTGTTCGAACCGGTCGCAACGAGTTGTCGGGATGGGTATGGACTTCAGCTCCGAGCAGAAGAACTGGCTCGATGGTTTCGCCTCGGGCCTCGCGGCGCTTCGCTCGATCGGGCGGGAGCCGGCCGGCCTTGCGAGCGAGCCCACCGGTCCCGATGCCGAGCAGATCAAGGCGCAGGACCGTCAGGTGGCGGCCGGCGGTAAGCTCGCCGATCAGGAAAAGTGGAAGCGGGCCGAACATCCGTTCGAATCCTACGATCGCTTGAAGGCGACGGCCGTCACCGGGGCGCGACCGAAGCCCGAGGATAATTTCCGCTGGCGCTTCCACGGCCTCTTCTATGTCGGGCCGGCGCAGGACAGCTACATGTGCCGGCTGCGCATCCACAACGGCATCCTGAAACACTGGCAGTTCGCCGCC
>JAYVMK010000197.1:0-2347 GCA_043758995.1 Lichenibacterium sp.
TCTGCACATGACCCGCGAAGTCTTTCACGGCGAGTGGAATTACACGCTTCATCCTCGGGGAAAGCGGCAATCGTGATCAACTTGTTTCGGATCGGGCCCTAAAAACGTTAGGAACGTCGTTGGCCGTAAATGGATTATCCTGCGCCGGAATCTCAAGCAAAGACACGACGTGGATATAAAAGTTCGATGGGTCGGAATGAAATAGGCTGGGCGGAGGCCCATAAGCGTACGTGGGGTGAAGGAGCACGGCGATCCGCTCGCAGCGCCTGCCGCCGACCAGTTGAAATGACACCTGCTCGCGGTAATTCGTGTCATAGAAATTTTGGTGGAACGCGTTCATGATCGACCATTGTCGACGCTTGGCGATCACATCGTCGAACACGAAGCGAAACCTCATGCGCACGACAAGCAGAGCATCAAACCGATGCCCGGTGTCGATTGGTGTCCCAGGAGTGAACATCGCTTCGACCGTGCCCTCGTCCTGACCGACCGGAAAAATGGTCAGGTCTGCACGACCGCCGGTCATGGGTCCCGAAACCGCCGGGAAATAGGCGTTGTTCGCGTTCCCTTCCGGCGTGCCGTACTCAAGCCCGCCGCCGGGATAAGTGGCGTGGCAGGCCACGTGAGGTTGCCTTGGGACCTTCGCGAAGGCCTCGTCACCGCTGAAGGCCCGCGCGTGATGCCAGACGTGGCGCAAACGGAGCAGCGCGTTGCCCCGCATCATGGAGTAAGGGTCGCCGTAGTACGGTCGCAGATCGGCTCTCCACCCTGGGTATTGATCGTAACGAGGGAGGAATGGGTCGGCGAGGCCCAGGCCGAGCGATCCGTCAGCGTCGATGACGCTCGGGTCGACCTGCTCGTAGTACTCATCTGGCAGACCGCATACGTGCCCGAACTCGTGCGCGAGTGTGTGCCAGTAGGCCGGGCAGCCATCGGCATCCTGGTGCTTTCGCGGTGAGGTGGCCGCGTCGCGCACGCATGCCGTGTCATAGTAGGTCATCGTGTCGCCTCGCACGAACGACCGGTTGTCCTGCGACGCGGACGAATCGTGCGTTAGCTGGACGACAAACTTGTGCAGCCCGTCCGTGCGCGTGCCGAAGAAGAAGCGTAGCCGCACGATGTCCGCCCCGCGCTGGCCCGCGGCCGCTGGAAGGAGCTGATAGTCCTTCGCAGGACTCGACCCAGGGGGCTGCGTGACGCCCGGGTGGCCTTGGCTCCACCGGACAGAGGAGTAGGTCAGATTCCTGTAGAGATCGCCCTTGGCGCCGGCCGCATCCCCGTTCACAACGACCTTCGAACCGACGTAAACGAGCAGGTGGGACAGTTCGAGATTCGTCGCCGGATCCTTCACGAATGGAGCGGGAATGTAGTGCAGCTCGTGGTGCCCTTGACCGTCGGCGTACGGACAGCCATTCGTATAGTCCGCAATGGGGTGGTCGCCGAGCACGGCAGCGCGCGCGCCCAGCCACTTCGTTTTGCCTGCGGTCCCCACCACGCGCTTCTCTTCGAGATCGAAGAACGCGCCTTGGATGTTGATAAGTCGAGTCGACAGGTCACGAATGCGGGTGGGGGCCGCTGGGGCACTCGGCAGGTCGATCGCGAAAGCAAGGCCGGCAGGGATCAGCGGCGTGTCGATCCGTCCCTTCGACAAGTGAGGGAGAGCCGCATCGGAATTACGGATGGCGAGCAGATGGTCGAACATGGTGGCGCGCGTGCCTTTGTCGACTTCGTAGGGTCCGTCTTTGCCCCAGAGGACGAGGTCGTCGAGATGAAATACGACCACAGGCTCTGTCGCGGCTCCGTCGTTCGCGATGTCTCGTCGCAGGTCCGACCACGTCTTGATGGCGCCCAGCGTGGCGGTGGTTGACGGCGCATAAGATGCCTGCATCCCTAGCGAGTGCCACTGGTTGGGGAGCGTGTTTCGCATGTCGCGATCGGCCGGCGTCGTACCGTCGTTCGTGAGGCGCGTGTCCGGCGTTGCCGCTGGGGCAGACAGGTCTACGCGTGTTCTCGGCGGTGCGGCGAATGCAAAGTTCAGCTCGTTCCACTTCGCCAGCGACCGCGGGACCAGGACATACGCCGTGCCGTCGGAGTCATCGACGGCGGTCCCTGCGCCCAAGAGGCGGCCGCCGTCATCGGTTGCCTGAACGACGAGGCCGGGCGGTAGGACCTCCTGCTTGCCATCTCTCCAGTTGATGAAGTGATAACGGACGCGAGCCTTGATCCATCCGTGATCGAGGACGATACGCCATGGGGTCGTCGTGGTGCCGTATGGCTCAATCTCCGCGCTGTTGAGGAGGCCGGTCTGCGCGAAGTGGTCCCTGGCTTTGGGGGGCGAGTCTGCGAA
>JAYVMK010000198.1:0-6495 GCA_043758995.1 Lichenibacterium sp.
GAATCCGGTCCGGCGAAGGGCATCATCCCGCCCGCGGGCGCCGTGCACGTGTGCTACTGCCACTCGCCGATGCGCTATGTCTGGAACATGTTCCACGACTACCGCGAGCGGACCGGCTTCCTGAAGCGCCTGTTGATGCCGCCGCTGTCGCATTACATCCGCAATTGGGACGCCATCTCGGCCAACCGCGTGCATGAGTTCGTGGCCAATTCGCACACGGTGGCGCAGCGGTTGCAGACCTATTATCGCCGGGACTCGACCGTGATCCACCCGCCCGTCGACACGGCGAGTTTCGCGCCGGTGCCGCAGGATCAACTCGGCGATTATTACCTCATGCTCGGCGAGCAGGTGCGCTACAAGCGCCCCGAACTCGCCGTAGAAGCCTTCAACAGGTCGAAGCGCAAGCTCGTCGTCATCGGCGGCGGGGAAATGCTGGCGGAGTTGCGTGCTCTCGCGGGGCCGACCGTGTCGATCCTCGGTCCGCAACCCTTTCCGGCCCTCCAGCACCATTATGCCCGCTGCCTTGGCCTGATCTTCCCGGGCGAGGAGGATTTCGGCATCGTGCCGGTCGAAGCCATGGCAAGCGGCCGGCCGGTGATCGCCTTCGGCCGGGGCGGCGCGACCGAGACCGTCATCGAGGGCGTGACGGGGACCTTCTTCCACGAGCAGACCGTCGAGGCTCTTCTCGATGCGGTGGAGCGGTGCGAGGCCATGAGCTTCGATCCCGCCACCGCCGTGGCCCACGCGGCCGCCTTCGGCAAGGATCGGTTCAAGGCCGAGATGGGCGCCTTCATCGATGCCGCGCTGGCGCGAAACCGGGGCGGATCGGTCCTGAAGCTCGTGCCGGGACGCGGCACCGAACCGCCGCGCCTTTCCGCCTGACAACACCAGTAAAAGCCTCTGCAAAGCCAGCGCTTTTCGACGCTCTATTCGCAACGCCGAGGCTGCCCTATAATCTTCTGAAGGACGCCGGGGAGGAAGCCGTTCCGTCATGGCTCAGCCGAAGAATCGATCTTCTTCGCTGGCTGTCGACAGTGTCCGGAAAGGTTTCCAAGCTAGACAAGGCGGCGAGGTCTGGAGGGAGAGGCGCCATGATGGTTCTGTGTGGGGGAGCGCTCTTGGTCGGAATCGCGGCCTCACTGGCCATTCCGTTCGCGCCTTTCGCCATCGCCCTCACGCTTGCGGCCATTCTCGGTGCCGGCTGGGCCGCGTTCCACGGCGTCGGCCTCGGGCAGGTTCTCGTCAGCGCGCTTGCTCTGCTGTTTTCCACTCAGGTCGGCTATGGGCTGGGCCTCGTCGGCGCGGCCGCCTTGGATGGTATTTTGGGATCGCTGCGGCGTCCGACAGCAGCCAAGCCCGCCCCTCCCGCCCTGTCGGACCTCCACATCGGCGAAAAGCGCTGACACGTTCCCATTTGCATCGGACGTAGTGCGACGCTTGATCGTCAGCGTAGTTTACCGATCAAAGACACAGGATTGTAGTTGTAAATCCCGGTTGAGGATAGTTTATCGAATATTCTGGACCTCTTTGTCTGTCCCAAACAGGTTCGATGGACGAAGCATTTTTTTAGGCGGAACGTTATTTCAAAAGCATCGAACTTTTCGCGTTATGAGCATTTCAAAGATGATTTGGCTGCGACGGCGCTGAATTGTCGGCTATCATGAACTGCTGAAACCGATGGCCTTATCGGAAGAGCAGATCGGCAGGTCGGTCTAGACCAGTCGCTTCGGCCGTTCCTTGGATCGATCGGCATCAACAGATCGTGATTAGGTTAGACGCCGCTGGAGTCTGCCGTCCACCATTTATAAAGTGGGTCTTTGCTAGGGGTGGTTGCGATGCCCTGGATCGACAAAGCCTCGCTCATTATTGCGTTCGCGGCCCTCGGCCTCGCTTTGGCGTTGATCGTGAGCGCAGTGGCCATCGTCGGTCGCGCGGTGATCTACCAACTGCTCTACAGTTAGTCCGGGTCTCGCATCGAACTTGGCCCGAGCCGCGATGACCTAGACTGTCCGCGTCTCTTTAAGGAACGACTCCAAGGCCGCGATACCCTCGGCAAAGGTGGCGCGACCGACCTGCTCGACGATGCGGGCCTCGTCCTCCGGCGCAACCTCGAACCGCGCGCTCCATTCCACCAAAGTATGGTTGCCCTCGGTGATCCGCTTCAGGCCGAAACTCGCCTGATAATCGCGGATGGGCATGGGCGACTCGAGGATGCTGTAGGTGAAGCAATGGTCGAGGTCGCTCAGGGCGAGCAGCCGTTCGCGAAGATGGGCCCCGTTGCCGAGCGTGAAGTTGCGGACACAGCCGATCGCGTCGCTCGGCAGACCGTCCTCGATGTGGCTTTCCGCGATGAAGGGGTGCCACTCCGCATGGCCGTTGAAGTCGCGCGCGACCGACCAGACCTCATCGATCGGGGCAGCGACGACGGCGCTGATGTATACGTAGGCCATGAAGGCATCTCCGGACCGGCGCACCGGCGTTTGAAGGATCGGCGCCCGGCGCGGCCGGGTTTCGGTTTAGTGGTCGGCCGCGCCGGGGTCGCGGCGGATGGCCTTGAAGCTGCGCGTCTGGGCGACGAGGGCCTGCTCGGCCGGAAGCCGCTCCATGCTGCTGGCGCCGTAGAAGCCGTGGCAGTCGGGGCAGCGTGCGAGGACGTATTCGGCATCCTCCGGCATCGAGATGGGTCCGCCGTGACAGAGCAGGATGACGTCGGACCGCACCGCGCGGGCCGCAGCCGCGATGGCGTTGATGCGCGAGACGCTGTCGGCGAGGCTCGGCGCCGTGGAGGCCCCGATGGAGCCGCCGGTGGTCAGGCCCATATGCGCCACGATGATGTCCGCCCCGGCCTCCGTCATGGCGGTGGCCTCGGCGGGATTGAACACGTAGGGGGTGGTCAGCAGGTCTTTGGCGCGGGCGAGGCGGACGAGATCCACCTCGAGGGCGTAGCTCATGCCGGTCTCCTCGAGATTGGCCCGGAACGTGCCGTCGATCAGCCCGACGGTCGGGAAGTTCTGGATGCCCGAGAAGCCGATGGCCTTCACCTGGTCGAGGAACAAATCGAAGTTACAGAACGGGTCGGTACCGTTGACGCCCGCCAGCACGGGCGTGCGGCGCACGACGGGCAGGACCTCGCGGGCCATCTCCATGACGATCTCGTTGGCGTTGCCATAGGCGAGCAGGCCCGCGAGCGAGCCGCGCCCGGCCATGCGGTAACGGCCGGAATTGTAGATGACGATGAGGTCGATGCCGCCCTCCTCCTCGCATTTGGCGGACAGGCCGGTGCCGGCCCCGCCGCCGATGATCGGGCGCCCGGCGTCGATCATGGTGCGGAAGCGCTGGAGAAGGTCTTGGCGTGCGATGGCGGGCATGCTGGAGCCTTTACAGGAGAGCGCGGAATTCGGCGACGGCCGCCTCGGCGAAGGCGGGGTCGTTGATGTGATGGGGCAGGCGCAGAAGGCGCCGTTGCTCGGTCTGCCGCACCGTGGCTTCGAGGGCGGCGAACAGGGCGGCATCGGCCTCGGCGTCATGGAACGGCAGGCCCGGCGCGTCGAGCGCCGAGACACCGCCTTCGGGCAGCAGGAAGCGGACCGGGCCGTCGCAGCGGTTGAGCTTCTCGCCGATCCAGCGGCCGATTCGGTCGTTTTCCTCGGCCGTGGTGCGCATCAGCGTCACCGAGGCGTTGTGGACGTAGAGATTGCGGGAGGCGAAGGCGGCCGGGACGCTGGCCCGGGCGCCGAAGTTCACCATGTCGAGCGCCCCGCAGGATCCGACATAGGGCAGCCGGGTGTCGGCCACGACGTCGAAGCGCTGCTCCGTGCAGGCGAAGACGCCGCCGACGAGGAAGTCGCAGACTTCCGTGGTGGTCAGATCGAGCAGGCCGCCGAGCAGGCCGGATTCGGCCAGCTTCTCCATGGATTGTCCGCCGGTTCCGGTGGCGTGGAACACGAGGCAATCGAAATCCGGCGCGAGCCGGCGGACCACGTCGGTGATGCAGGCGGTGGTGACGCCGAACATGCTGAGGCCAACCGCCGGCTTGTCGTCGGCATCGGCCGGTCCTGCGCCGCGCGCCATGGCGGCGATCGCGCGGGCCGCATTGCCCAGGATGACGCGGGAGATCCGGTTCAGGCCGGCCACATCGGTGACCGAATACATCATGGTGATGTCGCTGGGGCCGACGTAATCGGCGACATTGCCCGAGGCTACGGTCGAGACCATCAGCTTGGGCAGCCCAATCGGCAGCGCCCGCATGGCGGGGGTGACGAGCGCGGTCCCGCCCGATCCGCCGAGGCCGATCAGGCCCGCCACATCGGCGCGCGTCCTCATGAAACGGCGGAAGGCCTCCGTCATGGCGGTGACGGCGGAGCCGCGATCGCCGGTGAAGACCGCCGCCGCGCCTCCCGGATGGTGGCTCGCCACTTCCGATGCCGGCACGTCGGCGTTGGAAGATGCGCCCTGCGTTGACAGGTCGACGAGGCAGGTCGCCAGCCCTTCCGCCGCGATGAGGTCGCGGACGTATTTGAGCTCGTCCGCCTTGGTGTCGCAGGTGCCGGCGACGTAGACGCGTTGAGTCACGGCGTTTCTCCCCTGGTCGGTGCTCGGTTGGTCCGAGGCTCTTACTGAGATAGCGGCACGGCGGCGGCTTGTCCCGGCCGATGGAGAGACGCCGGCTGCTCGAGTCCGGCCATCCTGCGTTAACCGACATGGCAGGTTTGCGGCAGCCTTAAGGAAGCATCGCCGAAGTCGTGGCACATTGCCCTCATCGAACGAAGGGCGTCGCATGCGCAGAGTGAGTACGGTCTTCTCGGCGGTCGCCGTCGCCACCATCATGGCAGGGCTAGTCCTTCTGCCGCATGGCGGAGATTCCGCTCCGGTGGATCCCGCCCTGCCCCGGGCGAACCTTTCGATCGTCCGCATCGATCCCACGCCGGTCGGAACGGTGAAGCAGATGGCGCGCATCAAGCGGATCAAAGCCGGCCGCAAAGCTTGACCAAAGCGTCGACGCTGGATGGCGTCGGGCGAGGTTCCTGGCCGGAGGTCATCGGCAAACCGCACCTCAACGCTTGCGCTGTTCTCGCCCGGAGAGGGCCGGCGGCCGGCCGGCGTGACGGGAGAAGGCAGAGAGTTTAGTCAAGACGCGGCCCGATACAGGCGGCGAGTTCCTCAGGCGTTCCCCTGGGGAACGCCGTCTTGAGATAGTCGAGGAAGGCAGAGACGCGCGCGCTCAACAACCGCCGCGACGGGTAGAGGGTCCACAAGGCAATGTCCGGCCCCTCGACATCGCCCCAATGGACCAGGGTTCCGTCCTCAAGATCGTAGCTGACCAGCGAGATCGGCAGGCGCCCGGCACCGACGCCCGCCCGGACGGCATCGCGAACCATGAGGAGCGACGACAGGCAAAGCACCGGATCGACCGCGATGCGGAGCGGACCGGTCGGCGCCGCGATGGTCCAAGTCGCGATCCCGTCCGCTGCCCGGCGTTCGACGACCGGGACAGCCTGGGTGAATGAGCCGAGCCTCAGCCGCCTTCAGTGGTGGGGCGTCTTGAACTCCAGCGTGGCGAGGGCTTCTGGCCTCGCCTCCGCTTCGCGCGCGATCAGGTCGAAGCGGTGCGAGCTAGCGAGGGCCAGGAGCCGCTCGCGACGTTCCGCCCGAACCTGCTCGGCGGTTTTCAAAATAGCCTCGACGCCGCCCGCCGAAAGCAGGCGGGAGCGGTTCGTAGAATCATGCATCGCCGTCATCCTCTGCCGAGCCGAGTGCGTCCGCGGCGCCCCCAGTCCATCCGTGGGAAGCGCCGCGGGCCAACGAGACTCGCAGGATCACTGCGACCGGCTCGGATGATCAATCGAGACCATCGAGCCGCGGTTTCTAGTGTCCACGGCTCCGTCCGCTGGCGGACATAGGACACCGCCAGCACTATAGTGGGACAGGTCCGACGCTTCCGCTCGCGACGGCGACCGGCTCTACTCCGTCAAGCTGACGACGATGTCTCAAGTCATCCCCGGTGCTGTCAGTCGTGGGCACGCTCGGTCTTCAGCTCGTGCAGGATGCCTTCCACCGGCTCATCCCGGCGGGCCTCTCTGCTAGCGAGAGTCTCGCTCGAAACAGACGTATCCGCCTGCCGGGCCTGCTGGAGCTGGTCGGGGATGGCGATCGAGGCGGTCTGTTCCGCAGGACGTGCAGCGCGATCGTTCGGCATGGTCGTTCCCTCGATATGGCCAGCCGAATTCAGCACCTCGGCTCTGTACCGATGATGAATGGACACCCGAGCGCCGCATCATGCAAGAGGATGCGGTTCGCTGGGCCGGCCAGCGGCTGTCACTGGCCACAGGCAAGTCCACCGAAGAGCGCAAGGTCGGTATCCGGAACTGCCCCGCTCGTTCGCCTCGTCCTCCGCGAGCCGGGTCAACTGCTCGTCCGCGGCCTTCATCTCGTCCGTCATGCGAGCCGCCCTTCTGCTATGGCGAGCCGGAGACTGTTCGCTTCGGAGTGCGACAT
>JAYVMK010000199.1:0-3820 GCA_043758995.1 Lichenibacterium sp.
CTTTTGAAGGCCGGTTACGAAGATCTGCCTGTGACCTCCTTACACGCCGTCGCGGTAGCGTCGCTCCCCTGATCCACAAAGATCCTTTCGATCGCCTACTGATCGCTCAGGCCATGGCTGAGGGCAACACTCTACTCACAGCCGACAAGACGATCTTGCGTTATCCCAGCTCCATCCAGCGCGCCTGACTCTAGCGCGCCGTTATAAAGACCGTTATGCCCGACCTTCTGCTCGAATTGTTCTCCCAAGAGATTCCCGCCCGTATGCAGGCTCAGGCCGCGGCCGACCTGAAGCGGTTGGTGACGGACGCGCTTGTTGCGGGGGGCCTTCTCTATGAGGGTGCCCAGGCCTTCGTCACGCCGCGACGTCTGGCCCTCCAGGTTGCCGGGCTTCCGGCGCGCCAGCCGGACACTCACGAGGAGCGCAAAGGACCCCGAGTCGGCGCGCCGGATGGGGCCATCCAAGGTTTCCTCAAGAGTGCCGGCCTTCGGTCGATCGACGAAGCGAAGGTCGTCGAGGACAAGAAGGGCAGCTTCTACGTCGCGCATCTCCACAAGGCGGGTCGGCCGACCGCGGAGGTCGTGTCGGACCTGATGCCGGCGATTATCCGCAGCTTTCCCTGGCCGAAGAGCATGCGCTGGGGCGCGAGTTCTGTTTCGCCCGACACGCTGCGCTGGGTTCGCCCGCTGCAATCGATCCTCTGCACCTTCGGTGCCGAGACCGAGGATCCCGAGGTCGTGCCCTTCTCGGTCGACGGCATCGCGTCGGGCGACGAGACGCGGGGTCATCGCTTCATGGCGCCAGCCGCCATCAAGGTCAGGCGTTTCGACGATTACGTGCTCTCGCTGCAGGCCGCGCATGTGGTCCTCGATGCCGACCGTCGCGCTGACATCATCCGTCACGACGCCCGCGACCTCGCCTTCGCGGCGGGTCTCGAAGTCGTGGAAGACGAAGCTCTGCTGGCCGAGGTCTCGGGCCTCGTCGAATGGCCGGTCGTGATGATGGGCCGGTTCGAGGAGGCGTTCCTGGCCATCCCGCCGGAGGTGATCCGCGCCACGATCCGGGCGAACCAGAAATGCTTCGTCACTCGCCGGCCGGGCGGCGAATTGGCCGACCGCTTCGTGCTGGTGTCGAATATCGTGGCCTCAGACGGCGGAGCCGCCATCGTGGCGGGCAACGAGCGGGTCGTTCGTGCCCGCCTGTCGGACGCTCGCTTCTTCTGGGAGTCGGATCTCGGCGTCGATCTCGACGCTCGCCTGCCCAAGCTCGACAGCATCGTCTTTCACGAGAAGCTCGGCTCGCAGGGCGAGCGCATCGCACGCATCGCCGCCCTGGCGCGCGACATCGCTCCCCAGGTCGGCGCGGAGCTCGATCTGGCGGAGCGCGCCGCCCTGCTGGCCAAGGCCGATCTGGTCTCCGAGATGGTCGGAGAATTCCCCGAGCTCCAGGGCCTCATGGGTCGCTACTACGCGGCGGCCCAAGGCGAAACGCCTGCGGTCGCGGCTGCCATCGAGGATCACTACCGGCCACAGGGCCCCTCCGACCGAGTGCCGGCCGAGCCGGTCTCGATCGCCGTGGCGCTCGCCGACAAGCTCGATACGCTGATCGGGTTCTGGGCCATCGACGAGAAGCCGACAGGTTCGAAGGATCCCTTCGCGCTTCGTCGCGCGGCCTTGGGTGTCATCCGCATCATCATCGAGAACGGGTTGCGGTTGCGTCTCAGGCACGAACTGACGCTGCATGGCCTGCTCTTCGCGACCCGTTCCTTCGCCGAGGAAGACCGCCGCATCGTCGAGGCTCGCGAACTTCTCTCGCGTACGCTACGCGACCCGGCGCTCGACGCCACGATCGCCATCGCGGCAGAGTTGTCGCCCTCGCTCGACGCGCGCTGGGTCGAGGCGGCCGAGATCGCGCATCGCCGGGCGCTCGACCTCATGGGCTTCTTCGCCGATCGCCTGAAGGTCTATCTGCGCGACAAGGGCGCGCGCCACGACCTCATCGATGCCATCTTCGCTCTTCCGGGCCAGGACGACCTCGTGCTGATCGTGCGGCGCGTCGCGGCGCTGGGGTCGTTCCTCGACACCGAGGATGGGCGCAACCTCCTCGCCGGCTATCGCCGCGCCGCCAACATCCTCAAGGCCGAAGAGAAGCGCGACGGGGCGGGGACTTTCGAAAGCTTCTACGACACGACCCTGCTCGACCTGCCGGAAGAGCGAGCCCTGGCGGAGGCACTGTCCCGGGCCGAGTCAGAGGTGGTGGAGCATGCGGGCACCGAGGACTTCGAGGGCGCCATGCGGTCGCTATCGAGCCTGCGTGTGCCGGTCGACAGCTTCTTCGAGCGCGTCACCGTCAACGCCGACGACCCGGGGCTTCGCATGAACCGGCTGAGCCTTCTCGCCGCTCTGCGGCGCACCATGACGGGCGTCGCCGACTTCGGCCGCGTCTCGGGATAGAGCGACCCCCTTTCACCCCTCCACCGTCATGGTCCGGCTTGATGAAGCGGTCGCCTAATCCGCGTCGAACGGCTGGACGCCGATCGGCTGCCCATCGGCGGCGAGAGTGATCTTCTCGATGCGCATCTCCGCATTGCGCAGAAGCGCATCGCAATGCTTTTTCAGCGCTTCGCCGCGCTCGTAGATGGCGATCGACTCCTCCAGGGCTACGCTACCGCGCTCCAGCCGGGTGACGATCTCCTCCAGCTCCGCGAGCGCCTTCTCGAAGGGCAAAGCGGCGATCTCGCCTAAGACTGCCTGATCCAAACCGAAACCTCGCAACCGCGTCCATCGAACCACCATGGAGACGCCCGCCGAGAAGGCAAGGGCGTCTACCCAGCAGTCCGAGATCGGTCCCCATGAGTCATGACACGACGCGGCCTCCGCCGCGGTTGATCAAACGGCACAGCGCGCTGGTGCGCGTCACACATTGGATGAACGCACTCTGCCTCGTCCTGCTGCTGATGAGCGGCCTGCAGATTTTCAACGCTCATCCGGCGCTCTACTTCGGCAAGGCATCGACGTTCGATGCACCGGTCTTCACCATCGATTCGCGAGAGGTGGGAGGGAAAACCGAGGGTTACGCCGCTCTCTTCGGCCACAGCGTCAACACGACCGGGGTTCTGGGCCTGTCCAACGTCGCCGGCCAGCCGACCGAGCGCGCCTTTCCGAGCTGGATCACGCTGCCGTCGAACCAGGATCTGTCGACGGGACGCCAATGGCATTTCCTGATGGCCTGGCTGTTGGTCCTGAACGGGCTGGCCTATCTCGTCTATGGTTTCCTCTCCCGTCATTTCGCGCGGGACATCGTGCCGGACCGCGCCGATCTGGCTCATACCGGGCAGGCCGTGGTCGATCACCTCAAGCTGAAGTTTCCGCATGGCGAAAACGCCCGGCGCTACAATGTCCTGCAGAAACTCGCTTATGCGGGTGTGATCTTTGTCGCGCTGCCGCTGATCGTGCTGGCCGGCTGGACCATGTCGCCGGGGCTCGACGCTGTCTTCCCGTTCCTCACCACCGCCTTCGGCGGGCGGCAGACCGCCCGAACGATCCACTTCATCGTGGCCTTCGGGCTCGTGGGCTTTTTCGTCGTCCATATCGCGATGGTGCTGCTGACCGGCGTCTTCAACAACATGCGTTCGATGATCACGGGATGGTTCGACACGGGCGAAGCCAAGGACGGGGAGGCGACGCATGCGTGATCTTGGACAGAGCCGTCGCGCGCTCGTGAAGGGCGGCCTTGCCAGCTTGGGCAGCCTGATCCTGGCGGGATGCGACGGCGGTACCGACAATCCCATCGTCCAGAAGCTCTTCGCCGCCGAGGCGGC
>JAYVMK010000200.1:0-7060 GCA_043758995.1 Lichenibacterium sp.
TAATGCCGCGGCAGGTCCGGCACGATCGAGCGGTAACGATCGAGCCGTTGACCCATGCGGTCGAGCTGGTCGGAGGAGAGGCCATGCGCGGCGTAGAAGCCGCGTTCGGCATCGAGATCCTCCCGAATCGCGAGCCGGTGAACCCGAGCCGTCAGATATTCGGTCTCCCCCATGGCGAGTTCCGCACCCGTGCGGTCGCAGAACCAAGCGGCCGCGCCGACGTGGTCGGGGTGGTAGTGGGTGACGATCAGGCGCTCGATGGGTTTCGACGCCATGAGGCCGCCCAGAACGCCCTCCCACAAGGCGCGCGCCTCCGTCGTGTCGACGCCGGCGTCGATCACCGTCCAGCCGCGCTCGCCTTCGATGAGGTAGATGTTGACGTGGTTCAGGCGGAACGGCAGCGGCAGTCGCAGCCAGTGCAGGCCCGGTGCGATCTCCAGCGCGGCACCGTTGGCCGGCGGCTCCGGAAACGGATAGTCGAGCGCAATCACGGCGTCTCCTCCTGGACTTGTCGACTGAATGCGGTCCGGCGGCGGCCACGGTCAAGGCAGCAATGCGGGCCTTCGGGGGTTGCACCCTGGCTGTTTCGAGCGCACCACCCAGTGTATTATCAGTCAAACCCGCCCTTGACCGCCCATGAACCTCCACATGCCCTGGTCGACGCCGCCGGCCGACCCCGTCGACCTCACCGATTATGCGCGCCGGATCCTCAACTCGCGGGTCTACGACGTCGCCATCCGGACCCCGCTCGACCCCCTACCCGCGCTCTCCGGGCGGCTGAACAATCGTGTTCTGCTGAAGCGAGAGGACCTGCAGCCGGTCTTCTCCTTCAAGATCCGTGGCGCCTACAACAAGATGGCCGGGCTGTCGCGCGAGGCGCTGGAGCGCGGCGTCATCACGGCCTCGGCCGGCAACCACGCACAGGGCGTCGCCTTTGCGGGCCAGAGACTCGGCGTCGTCCCGACCATCGTGATGCCGCGCACGACGCCGGGCATCAAGGTGGCGGGCGTGCGGGCGCGCGGCGGCAATGCCGTCATCGTGGGAGACAATTTCGACGAAGCGGCCAGACACGCGATGGCGCTCTGCGCCGAACGCGGCCTCACCTACGTGCCGCCCTACGACGATCCGGACGTGATCGCGGGCCAGGGCACGGTCGGCATGGAGATCCTGCAGCAGCACCCCGAGCCCATCGAGGCGATTTTCGTACCCATCGGCGGCGGCGGGCTGGCGTCCGGCATCGCGGCCTTCGTCAAGTTCCTCCGGCCCGACGTGAAGGTCATCGGCGTCGAGCCCGACGATGCCGCATCGATGCAGGCTGCCCTTGCGGCGGGCGAACGCGTCGTGCTCGATCGGGTCGGCCTCTTCGCCGACGGTGTCGCGGTGCGTCAGGCCGGCGCGGAGACGTTCCGCATCTGCCGGCAATGCCTCGACGAGGTCATCACCGTCACGACGGACGAGATCTGCGCTGCCGTGAAGGACATCTTCGATGGCACCCGCGCGGTCTCGGAACCGGCCGGCGGCGTGTCGCTGGCGGGTCTGAAGCGCTATGCCGCCGAGCACGGCCTCGAAGGCCGAACGATGGTGGCGGTCAACTCCGGCGCCAATCTCAACTTCGACCGCCTGCGCCACATCGCCGAGCGGGCCGAGATCGGCGAAGGGCGCGAGGCTCTGCTCGCCGTGACGATCCCCGAGGAGGCCGGCTCGTATCGGCGCTTCATGCAGGTGCTCGGGCCGCGCTCCATCACCGAGTTCAACTACCGGCAGACGGGGCCCGGCATCCCGGCCCATATCTTCGTCGGCGTCGAACTGCGGACTGGCGAGGCCGAGAAGCGGGAGATCGTGGCGGCGCTTGAGACCGCCGGTTATCCTGTCGAGGATCTCAGCGACAACGAGATCGCAAAAACGCACGTGCGCTACATGGTGGGCGGGCGCGTGGCGGGCCTGCAGCACGAGCGCGTGCTGCGCTTTCAGTTTCCCGAATATCCGGGCGCGCTCCTGAACTTCCTCAACGGCCTCGGCCAGTTCTGGAACATCAGCCTGTTCCACTACCGCAACCATGGGGCCGACCACGGCCGCGTCCTGGCCGGATTCGAGGTCCTGCCCGCCGATCTCAGCCGCTTCGGCCAAGCCGTCGACGCGCTGGGCTATCCGTCATGGGACGAGACCGACAATCCGGCGTTCCGGCTGTTCCTGGACGGTGGCGCGATCGCGTGAACCGCGGGACGGAGCCTCTCACCTCTCCCGGAAGGCCGTCGTCGCGACCTGGAGGATGGGGGAGAACAGGTAGGAGAGAATGCGGCGCGTGCCCGTCTTGATCTCGACCGTGACCGCCATGCCGGGAACGAGCGGGACCTCGGCCCCGTCCGAGTTCATGACCTTGCGGTCCATGGTCAACGTCACGGGGAAGACGAGGTTCTGGAAGCGCTGCCCGCCGCCGAACATGCCGGCGTCCCTGGCGGCGGCGCTCGGGTTCTGCTCGCGCTGGTCGGCGTCAGGCTGCGGAATGGCGTCATGCGCCACGCGAACCACCTCGGCATCGATCGTGCCGTAATCCGTGAAGGGGAAGGATTCGATCTTCACAACGGCCTGCTGGTCCTTGCGGACGAAGCCGATATCGGAGTTCGGCAGGTAGCATTCGATCTCGAGCCGTGAATCGGCGGGCACGATCTGCATCACCTGTTCGCCCACCGTCACCACCTGACCGAGCGACGTGATGGTGGATCCCGCCACGACACCCTCGACCGGACTGCGCAACGTCATCTGGTCGGTCTTCAGCCTGGCCTTGATCAGCTTCTCGGCGTTGCTGCTCATCTGCCGGTCGGCATCGGCGAGCTTCTGGGCATTGTCGGCCGCAAAGGTGGCGTAGCTCTTCTCGATGTCGCGCTGCAACCGCGACAGGCTGGCCTCGGTCTCGCCGATCTGGCCCCGCTCGCCGGCCAGGGTCGCCTGCTGGGTCTGCATGAGCTCCAGAGCATCGATCACCTTGGCACGCGATTCCGAGCGCGTCGCCTCCAAGGTCTGGCGCATGTCGACCCGCTCCTTCAGCGTCGCCACCAGCGCCTGCTGGGCGTCGATCGTGCTCTTCAGCCGGTCGCGCTCGGCGGTCTTCTCCTTCACCTGCCCGTCGAGGCTGCCCACCGTCGTGGCGAGTTGGGCGATGTCCTGCGCCAGCACGCGCTGCTCGCGCGCCGCGATCTCCGGCGGAATGCCTGGCGGAAAGGCGATCTGCGGCACCGGCCCGAGCGCACGCTTCGAGGCCAGCGCCAGCGCGGTGGTGCGGCGCATCACCTCCGCCTTCTCGGCATCGATGTCGGCCTGCAGCGTATCTTCGTCGGCCCGGGCCTCGCCGGGATCGAGCGTGACCAGCACGTCTCCGGCCTGCACATGAGCGCCGTTTTGCGCCGCGATCGTGGCGACCTTGCCGGTCTCGAGCGGCTGCACCGTCTTGGTGCGGCCGACGGGCTGGATCTTGCCCTGCGCGGTCGCGATGATGTCGATCCGCCCGAACCAGGACCAGATGATCGCCACGGTGACGAAGGCGCAGATCGTCACGATCATGCCGGTGCGCACGGGAGACAGCGGCGTCTCCAGGATCTCCAGCGCGGCAGGCAGGAACTCGTGATCGCCGCGACTGAGCTTGATGCGCCGCGGCGCTTGGGGCGCAGGCGGCTTGGCGGGTTGGGCGGCAACCGGCAGAGTGCTCATGCCTGCACCTGTTCGTTCTGCAGCGTCCAGAGCTTGCGGTAGAGGCCGCCCTGGCGGGTGATCAACTCGTCATGGGCTCCGACCTCGATGACGCGTCCGTCCTCCATGCCGATGATACGATCGCAGGGCCGCACCGCCGCGAGCCGATGCGCAATGATGATCACGGTGCGGTTGCGCACGATCTGGCGCATGTTGTTCTGGATCACCCGCTCGCTCTCGTAGTCCAGCGCCGAGGTCGCCTCGTCAAAGATCAGGATCGGCGGATTGGTGGCGAGGGCGCGGGCGATGGCGATGCGCTGGCGCTGGCCGCCAGACAGGTTGGCGCCGCGTTCTTCGATCATCGTGTCGTAGCCGCCGGGCAGCTTGGCGATGAACTCGTCGGCCCCCGACAGTTTGGCGATGGCGATCACCTGGGCGCGCGGCATGGCGGGCGCCGCGAAGGCGATATTCTCGTGGATGGTACGGTTGAACAGCAGGTTCTCCTGCAACACCACGCCGATGTTGGTGCGCAGCCACGCCGGATCAACCTGGGTCAGATCGGCGCCGTCGAGCAGGATCTGCCCCTCTTGCGGCATGTAGAGCCGCTGGATCAACTTGGTGAGCGTCGACTTGCCCGAGCCCGACGGGCCCACGATGCCCACCACCTCGCCGGGGCGAATCTGCAGGTTGACGCCTTTCACGACATCGCTGCTCGCCGGGCGGTAGCGGAAGGTGACGTTGCGGAATTCGATCAACCCGCGCGGCGGAGGCAGCACGGTGCGGGCCTGGATCGAAGGCTCGGCCGGCGCGTTCAGCACGTCGCCCAGGCGCTCGATCGAGATCTGCACCTGCTGGAAGTCCTGGTAGAGCTGCGACAGCCGCAGCACCGGCGCGGTGACCTGGGCGGAGATCATGTTGAAGGCGACGAGCGCGCCGATCGACAGTTCGCCGTCGATCACCGCCTTGGCGCCGAAGAGCATCAGCAGCGCGGTGGTGATGCGGCTGATGTAGGTCACGCCGTTCTGCGCCACGGCGGACACGATGGTGACGCTGAACGACCGTTTGACGTAGGCGGCGAGGCGCTCCTCCCATTGCGCCTGCATCAGTGGCTCGACGGCGGCGGCCTTCACGGTCTGGATGCCGACCACGGCCTCGACCAGGAACTGCTGGCTGATCGCGCTCGAATTGAACTTCTCGCGAACCATCTCCTGCAGGATGGGGCGAAAGCCCAGCGCTACGATCATGTAGAGCGGGATCGACAGCACCACGATGATCGACAGCTTCCACGAGTAAGCGAAAAGCACCGCGATGAAGACGAAGGTGAAGACGAGGTCGAGAGCCGAGAACAGGCCCTGCCCGGTCAGGAAGGCGCGGATGTTCTCGAGTTCGCGGACGCGCGCCACGGTCTGACCGGCGGCGCGGGTCTCGAAATAGGAAAGCGGCAGGCGCAGGAGGTGGCGGAACAGCCGCTGCCCGAGTTCCACGTCGATCCGGTTGGTGGTGTGGGTGAGCGCATAGGTGCGCAGATATTGCAGGATAACGTCGAACAGCCCTACCACCACGATGCCGATGGTGAGCACGATGAGGGTCGAGTAGCCTTTGTGGCTCAGAACCTTATCGACCACGACCTGGAAGAACAGCGGCGTCACCAGGGCGAAGACCTGGACGAAGAGCGAAGCCAGCAGCACGTGAGCGAGCGGCTTGCGGTAGCGCCAGATCGACGGCAGGAACCAGCGGAAGCCGAAGCTCTTCGGATCGAAGCCCGCGCCGCCGACCTTGCGGCCGACGAGCAGCAACTCCGGTTCGATGTCGCGCTGGAACTCCTCCAGCGTCAGAGCCCTGTCGATGCTGGTGACAGGATCGACGATGCGAAACCGTCCATCCGGCAGCCGGCCGCCGAACACCACAAAGCCGCCGTCCCGCAACGTGGCGATGGCAGGCGTCGGGGTGGCGAAGAGCTGCTTTTCCGTGGTGCGGGTCACGCGCCGCGCCTTCAGGCCGATGAGACCGCTGGCGCGGATCAGCTCCGTGACACCGGCATCGCGACCGACCAGCGCCAGTTCGCGCTGCAGGTGGATGGGATCGGCAGCGATACGGTAATAAGCGGCGATCCCGCAGAGCGCCCTGAGGCCGGCATCGTGTTTCGGGACCGGGGTCATCGGGGCTGCGGCTTGCGTCATGTCGGAGCGCGGTTCCGAGAGAACGACACCCGTGTTCAGGCGCCGAGAACGTGTGGTGCCCGGAAACTGGTCACACTCCGATTAACATATCGGAAAAAGGGTGCTCCTGGAACCGGATCACCTCGCCTGCCCGATGAGTCTTCGTCCGTGCTCGACCCTCGCCACTATCTGACGTTTCAGACGATCGGCAATGCGGAGACGGCGACCGACCTGTCGCTTCGCCGGAATCCGAAGCCCGGCGGATGACAACGGACGCCCGAGAGACTAGCTCAAGCGCGTAACAGGCGGCGTGGTCATCCGGCCTCGCCGATGAGGCGAGGGATCCAACACATGGCATTGACCGGCGACATCGTGATCGGCTCCGAGCGGCTGTCCGGCCGAGCGGCGAGCTTCCGGGCGACCAACCCGGCGACGGGCGCGGCTCTCGAGCCGGCCTTCGCCTTCGCCGAAACAGCGGATGTCGAGCGGGCCTGTGCCCTCGCGGCCGAGGCCTTCGACACATATCGGGAGACGTCACTCGAGGCCCGGGCAGCTTTTCTCGATTCCATTGCCGACGAGATCGTGGCGCTTGGCGACGCCCTGATCGAACGCGCCTGCGCCGAATCCGGGCTGCCCCGCGGTCGGATCGAGGGTGAGCGCGGCCGCACGGTCGGGCAGCTGAAGCTCTTCGCTTCGGTCGTCCGTGCGGGCCAGTGGCTCGACCTGCGCATCGACACGCCCCTTCCCGACCGCAAGCCCCTGGCGCGGTCGGATCTGCGTCAGCGCCACATCCCGCTCGGCCCCGTGGCGGTGTTCGGCGCCAGCAACTTCCCCCTCGCCTTCTCGGTCGCGGGCGGCGACACGGCGTCGGCGCTCGCCGCCGGCTGTCCCGTCGTGGTCAAAGGACATCCGGCCCATCCCGGCACGGGCGAGCTCGTCGGCGAGGCGGTGCGCAAGGCCATCGCCAAGCACGGCCTGCCGGCCGGAACCTTCACGCTGCTTCTCGGCGCCAACGAGACCGGCGCGGCGCTGGTCAAGGATGCCCGCATCAAGGCTGTCGGATTCACGGGCTCGCGGGGCGGCGGCTTGGCGATCGCCGCATTGGCAGCGGCGCGGCCCGAGCCCATCCCGGTCTATGCCGAGATGAGCAGCATCAACCCGGTCTATCTCATGCCGGGAGCGCTCGCGGCGCGTGCCGAGCCGCTCGGCAAGGCCTT